>DAOUQR010000103.1 GCA_030625525.1 Pseudomonadota bacterium
GTGATTTTAGCTCGCTTAACAAATGAACATCGCCCGGCATTTTATTTTCAAGAAATGGGATCGGGCAACTTAGAATTAAACCAACCTAAACGCGATATCATGCTCCGCGGTAAACGAATTTATTTAAATTAATCCAATAAACTTTATAAGAGAAAGATTATGAGCCATGTTTATTTCAACAAGCGTGTAGCCATTCACAAAGATAGCAACGCACGAGTTAGCTGTACGGATTTATGTTATGCCGGCAGCCCAGTGAGCGTCGTCGCTTATAATAGCATGGCCCGAGCCAGTGATGCTGTCAATTGTAGCCAGACGGTGTTTATCAATGATAACGCTGTTTGTAGTAGCGAATCACGCTTTTCACGAAGCACCGGTAGCGAATCCAGTCATGGCGGCATTCACTCTGGTACGAGGACTGGCGAAGCCGTATTCCTATCTCATTCTAGCGATATTTACATCGATGGGATCCCGGCCGTTCGAGCGGGTGATCTAATGATATCTAATCATATGAACAGTACACTAGCGCCCGTTATTGCTGATTAAAAAATGATTAATTTACTGACTCCTAAACCAGCCAATTTGCGAAGCTTTTTCAAAATCATCTAACAATATAAAATATCTTATAAAAAATCACCCTTTTTTTGTGCCAAGAAAGTTGCCTGGCGATAATTTTATCGGTAGTATTAACGCGATTTTTTGGTTTAACAATAACAAACAGGAAGGAATTCAACCTTGGCTAAGATCATTGTTATCACTTCTGGTAAAGGAGGTGTTGGTAAAACAACCACCAGCGCTGCATTTGCAACCGGATTAGCTTTGCGGGGCTATAAAACCGTTGTTATCGATTTTGATGTCGGCTTACGTAATCTTGATATTGTATTGGGCTGTGAACGTCGCGTCGTCTATGACTTCGTTAATGTCATTAATGAAGAAGCGAACATCAGTCAAGCGCTAATTAAAGATAAGCGCGTACAAAATTTATTTATTCTTCCTGCGTCACAAACACGTGATAAAGATGCACTAAACCGTGACGGTGTTGAGCGTGTATTAAATGAATTGAAAAAAGAATTCGATTACATCGTGTGTGACTCTCCGGCAGGTATTGAAACCGGTGCTATCATGGCCATGTATTTTGCGGATCATGCCATCGTTGTGACCAATCCTGAAGTTTCATCGGTTAGAGATTCAGACCGCATGTTAGGGATACTCTCAAGTAAAACGCGTCGTGCTGAGCTCGGACAAGAACCAATCACCGAACAATTACTGCTCACCCGCTATTCACCAACACGTGTTGAAAATGGTGAAATGCTATCTGTTGAAGACGTGAATGACATTTTAGCAATCCCATTACTCGGAGTCATACCGGAATCAAAAGCCGTCCTTCGCGCATCCAATACGGGCGTCCCCGTTATTTTAGATGAGAAAAGTGATGCGGGTATCGCCTATGCGGATGCTGTGGGTCGTTTTCTCGGAGAAGAAATTCCCATGCGTTTTGTTAGTGTGCAAAAAAGAAGTTTTCTAAAACGCATATTTAAAAGCAAGCAAGGAGAACCTGCATGAGCATCTTTAAACGATTATTAGGCCGTAGTAAAAAATCGACTGCATCCGTCGCTAAAGAGCGTTTGCAAATCATTATTTCACATGAACGTGGCCAACGATCGGGTCCAGATTACATCCCTCAATTACAAAAAGAAATTGTCGATGTGATTGCTAAATATGTCAAAATTGACAAAGATCAAATTAAGGTGCAAATCGATCGCGTCGGTGAAAACTCCGTGCTTGAGCTGAACGTCACGATGCCGACACCAGAAAGCATCACTGAAACAACAAAAGAAAAAGAAGCTGAAGAAGAAGTCGCTTAATCCTCTCAGCTTTTAACGTACTCGCCGGGGCAAAATCTTCATTATTTTGCCCCGCTATTTTTTAATCTTTAATTCCTGCCCCTTGACCTAGCTCACCTCGAAAATGACAATCACAATCACTGGAGTCAGGCCTGCCCCCCCATTGCATCTTATTATTAAATAATACCCTTATTTAGATTATGAGCTATATTAAAGCTGAAGAGTTAATTATGCTTCAATGATTAAAAGTAAGGAGATTTCAATGTGTCGATTTATTGCTTATATGGGCCACCCCATTCTATTAGATGATGTGTTAATTAAACCAAAAAATTCTTTGATTAAGCAAAGCATTCACGCGCGCGAAACATCAGAGCCTCTTAATGGGGATGGTTTTGGGCTGGGTTGGTATGCACATGAAATCGATCCGTCACCCGGTTTATTTAAATCGATCCGCCCGGCTTGGAATAATGTTAATTTGAGCCACTTGGCCTCAAAAATTAAATCATCCAACTTTTTTGCGCATATTCGCGCGGCATCCGAAGGCAATGTGACTGGTAATAATTGCCATCCCTTTAATTCAGCAAATTTATTATTTATGCACAATGGTGGCATAGGGCAATTCGCACAAATTAAACGCCATATTCGTCGACGCTTAAATGATGAGATCTACAATCGTGTTCACGGCGAAACTGATTCCGAACACTTTTTTGCTTTATTTCAACAGCTCTGTATTAATCACAAGATTGAAAGACTCGATGCAAACACAATGTATGAAATATTTCTTGAGACAATTAGATTGTTATTTGAAATTCAAAAAGAAAACAATGCCATTGCAACATCATTTTTAAATATTGCAATCACGGATGGACATAGCATGATGGTGAGTCGTTATGTGAATGATCCATCTCTGGAAGCACGTACACTTTATTATGCGGTCGGTGATAAATTCTGTTATGAAGATGGGGTTTGCCGCATGCACGAATATGATAAAGCTTCGAATAAAGCCGTCTTAATCGTCTCAGAAAAACTCAATGACTTCGAGGCAGAATGGCATCCCGTCCCACAAAATACCTGCTTATTAGTGCACAAAAACTTAGACGTTGAATTAAAACCTGCTATTTGAAAAAAGTATAGGGTGCAAGCCACAGGATTGCTGATTAGCGTTTGTTATTGTTGTTGTTGTTGTTGTTGTTGTTGTTGTTTTTCTTTTCTTGCATCACGTCAGATTCGTACTTATATAAACGATTTTTTAAGGACTTGTTCTCTTTTTGAAGTGGTTTTATTTGCCCAATGAGTTTAGAAATAGTGAGTTGTAATCCATCGCGAGAATGCTGATGCTGTTTTGCTGTTTTTGAAATAACCTCATCTTTTAATGCGAGCTGAGATTCCAACTGCGCATGAGTTTCTTTTAACTCGTCACGCTCACGAGCTGTGTCATCTAATTTCTCTTGTAATTGAACGCATTGATTTTTCAGGCCTTGTAATTCATTTTGTAATCCATCTTGTTCTACGAGTGCATTTTTCTGCTTGTTTTTATTAGCTGCGATATCAATGTGTGACTCTAGCTCCTTAACTTGCTTAGATAAGCGTTGATTAATCCCTTCTAACGCCTCACAACGTTTTGTTTTATCCGTTAATTTATTTTCAAGATCGGCTTGGAGAACTACGATGCCTTGTTGTTGATTTTTAGGTAGCGCCCATTTTATTTTTTCATTTAAAAGCGATAAGCAATCAGGAAAGAAAATTCGAGTATTCATTATTTTAGCAAAGTCAGCTCCAACCCCATTTCCATGAATAACCGTGCTCAGATCCACATTATAAACAAATTGATTCTGTGTTCGACGCGCTAATTTTTCAAAAAGCGCATCAAACAATGAGCGACGTGTTTTGGAACCGGCGGTTTCTTCCACTTGTTGGTATGCTTGAATAATGGCTTCAGCTTTTGCTTTTTCATTATCGAGCAATATTGTAAGTTCAGGTTTGCTTAGTTCCTTTTTGTCAAAATGACGTTCAACATAAACAACGCTCGCATGAAACTGTAACAAGGTGAGATCATCGAACAATATTTGCTGTGGGTCTTGCGCTTCAAGTGGTATGTTATGACAAAAATGCGCCACTTTGAGCCTATTCAAAGCGATTAATTGAGCCAATTCCAAGGGTTCGTTATTATCGAAGGCAATTTGATCAAATAATTTTTCTTTAAACTCTGACTGATATTTTTTGACTAGGGCTAAGCGTGATTCTTTTATAGTCTTTTGAATTAAATCTTTCAGCTCACTACCAGAGGATTCTGTATCATAAGCAATTTTAACAACGTTATAGAATTTAGCGACACGACCACTTCCATATTCATTTAGAATACGCTCTAAATTCAAAAAATATTTTTCAGGAACAATGTCCGTAAAGCGAACGGCTTGAAGTAATCGAAAGGCGGTCGCGATATGGGCTTTTTTTTCATAAATCTTGATAGATTGATCTTCTTCTCCAGCCTTAAGCAATGTCATATCATCTTTGAAATCATCTGATTTATTTTTAAGATAATCCAATAGAGTGTTTTCGAGGGCAAGAACAATAGACTTAGGCAACATACACAACTCCGGCTAATGCTTAAAGTAAAACATTAGCCGAGTATATCAAGCAATTGAATTCTAGGGAATTTAATTATGCAACGTCGCGCTTACTCTTTTTCGTTTTAACACGGATAAATTCATCGGGATCAAAATCATCTACATTGATCACTTCCATTCTAGCCGCGTGTACGTCCATTAATTGTTTGGACTCCACTTCATTAATAACGGACTTAGCCAGCGCATCTTTTACTTGCTCTTCATAGGTTAAGCCATCAATCTCTTTATTGCCAAGGGCTTTGCGTAGACGTTTTTGAATCGACTCTACCGCAATAACTTTTAATAATGTGTGATTAGCCATGCCCGCTGGATTGGTTGGTATAGGTTGGGTAAAAATACCGTTAATCAAGCGGTTGCGGGTTTCCGAGGGGGTCATCAAAATTTTGGCCAAACGTTTATCTAAATGATCCGGGGCTTCAGAGGCATGACGTCCCAAAGGAAAAATCATCACACGCATCAACACACGTAGCCAAGGTTGCTTAAAGTTTTTAATCACTTGATGTAGGCTATGCTGAATATTGGCGCTTAAATAATGGCAGCACCAATCCACTAAGACTTTATCCGCCTCTGGCTCGCCCGCTTCTTTGTATTGTTTCATCACGGCAGACGCCATGTAGAGATAACTTAAAACATCCCCTAAGCGCGCCGAAAACCTTTCGCGTCGCTTAAGTGTACCGCCTAGCATGGCCATTGCTATTT
>DAOUQR010000215.1 GCA_030625525.1 Pseudomonadota bacterium
AAAAAGCTGCTGACAAAATTGAAAGCCACCTAGAAGACATCGCAAAAATACTCACACAAGAACAAGGTAAACCACTGGATAAAGCACTGGCTGAAATGAGAGTGGTGGTGGGGCGTTTACGTGCCGCGAGTGAATTAAGCCTACCGGTTAAAGTTTTAGAAGAAGATGAGCAGACCCGAATTGAACTGCATCACAAACCCCTTGGTGTTGCAGCCGTTATTACACCTTGGAATTATCCCGTGAGCATTGCAGCTGGCCAAGCGAGTGCAGCTCTGATTGCGGGTAACACGGTTGTGATTAAGCCGTCACCCTATACACCGCTTGCAACCTTATATGTCGGCGCAATCATGCGTGACGTTTTTCCTGCGGGTGTTGTTAACGTCATTGCTGGCAATGATGATGTGGGCGCAGCCTTAACGAAACACCCCCTGGTACGAAAAATCAGTTTTACCGGCTCGATCCCGACCGGACAAGCCATCGCAAGAGTCGCAGCCAATGACTTAAAACGCGTAACCTTAGAGCTTGGCGGCAATGATCCCGCTATCGTTTTGGATGATGCCGATGTTGAGAAAATCGCTGAAGATATATTTTGGTGTGCATTTACCAATAGCGGCCAATTATGTTTTGCGACGAAGCGTTTATATGTCCCCGAGAATTTACACGATGACTTAGTCAATCGCCTTAAAACCCTCGCAGAAAATATGATCGTCGGTGATGGAATGGAAGAAGGCACTCAACTCGGCCCCTTAAATAACGCAGCTCAACTCAATATCATAAGTGAGTTAGTCGATGACGCCAAACATCACGGCGGCATCATTGTCACCGGCGGACACAGAATGAATCGCCCCGGTTATTTCTTTCAACCCACGCTCATCACTCACGTAAAAGAAGGGATCCGTTTGGTGGATGAAGAACAATTCGGCCCCGTACTTCCCATTATTAAATACAGTGATCTCGACGACGTCATTCAACGCGCAAACGATACACAAATGGGCTTAGGCGCGACTGTTTGGGGAGAAGACAAAGAGCGAGCAAATCAAGTCGCCAATCAAATAGAATCGGGTACCGTCTGGATTAACCAGCGGCCTAAGCTTAGTCCGAACGCTCCCTTTGGCGGTGTAAAACACTCCGGTGTAGGCCGCATCGGTGGCATTTGGGGATTAAAAGAAGCCACCGAACTTCAAACTATTAATATTCATAAGTAGGTTAATGTCATGACAGAAAAACTCGATGCCGTTGTTATAGAGCCGAAGCAACCTGCAAATGCAGCTATTATTTGGCTGCACGGTTTAGGCGCTGATGGACATGATTTTGCACCCGTTGCAGGTCAACTAAATTTTCCCGCTGATACCCATATGCGATATATTTTTCCCCATGCGCCGATGATGCCGGTGGCATTCAATGGTGGCATGGTGATGCGAGCCTGGTTTGATTTTAGTGCGCTGGATCTATCGGTTGAAGTCAACTTAGAATCATTGATGCGTTCAAATACAATGGTGAGTCAACTTATTGAGCAACAAACTGATATCCCGCCCGAACGTATTTTTCTGTTTGGTTTTTCCCAAGGCGGCAGCATTGCTGTCTTATCCGGCTTGGCTTATAACAAACCTTTAGCGGGTATCGCGTCACTCTCATCGTTTATTCCAACTCAAGCAGACTTCAGCACTTTTCAATTGCAACTATCGTTGAATATGCCGATATTTGTGGCGGGGGGTGAATATGATCCCGTCGTACCTGCAGCGATGTCAAAAGCCACTGCAGATAAATTAGAAGAACTCGGACACGACGTGACTTGGCATCAATACCCAATGCAACATACCGTTTGCGCAGAAGAATTAAGCGATCTAAATCGCTGGATTAATCAAATTCTAGCTTAAATTTTTTGTAGCAGCGCGTAATAAAAACCGTCCATGTTTTGTGTGCCCGGTAAAATTTGTTGGCCCGCAGATTGTGGCAATCCACACGAAATTGATAGCGGCATTAATTCTGCGTCGGTGTGGCTTGCCATAAATTTTGTTATTTGCTCACTGTTTTCTTCTGGCAGTATTGAACAGGTTGCATAAAGAAGAAGGCCACCCGCTTTTAACGTTGACCACAGCGCTTCGAGTAATTGAAACTGTAACTCTACCGCGTGCTCAACCTGATCCGGTGTTCGTAACAGTTTAATATCTGGTTGACGACGAACGATACCGGTTGCTGTGCAAGGCGCGTCTAATAAAATGCGGTCAAAGGATTGCCCATCCCACCAAGCTTCTGTTTGTGTTGCATCCGCTGCGAGCAAATTGGCTTGATGATCTAAGCGCGATAAATTTTGTTGAATTTTTTCAATTCTTTTTTCTGAAATATCAACGGCCGTCAGGGATTGTAGATCGGGATACATTTCTAATAAATGAGCGGTTTTTCCACCCGGTGCTGCACAGGCGTCTAATACTCGCATGCCCGGTTTTACATCTAATAAAGTCGCCGAAAATTGTCCGGCTGCGTCTTGCACAGAGACTTCGCCTTGTTCAAAGCCAGGTAAATATTCAACCGACACGGCTTTTGCTAATTGTATCGCGCTCGCTGGATAAGATGATTGTTGCTTTGTTTCCACTGGCTCAACCGTTAAATCATGCTGCTGTAATTTCTCGATATACGCTTCACGCGATAGTTTATTTAAGTTAACACGCAAGGTCATGGGAGGGCGTTGATTATTGCTGTTAATAATTGACGCTTCTTGTTCAGGCCAGGCTTGCTGGATCCGCTCGAATAACCAAGCAGGATGCGCACTTGTTTGTTCGGGTGACTCTGACAGCGACTCAAAAATTTGTTCGCGCTTTCGCTGAAAATTGCGTAGGACTGCATTAACCAAACCCCGCGCCCAGGTTTTTTTAAAGTCCGCAATGGCATCGACGGTTTCTTTCACCGCTGCATGTTCTGCAATGCCCATGTGGATCAATTGATATAAACCAATCAAAATTAAATGATAGACATCGCTGTCTTTATCTTTGAGTGGTTTTGATAGAAGTTTCCCGGCAATCGCTTTTAAAGACCAATACCATCGACACGTACCAAAACACAATTCTTTCAATAAGGCTTTTTGCGATACCGGAACTCGCGATCGATCGGCAAGTGCTTGTGGAAGTGAAAGATTTTTTTGCCAAATGTCTGTGATCACAAAAGCAGCTTCTGCACGGATATTCATGTGATAAACCTCTAAATTTTAATAATCAAAATACGTTACCCATTA
>DAOUQR010000246.1 GCA_030625525.1 Pseudomonadota bacterium
TAAACGACATTTGGCCGCTTATAAAAAATTCAAGGCGTTGGTGGATGAGTGGAAGGGATTTGCTGCAGAGCTGGCAAAACTGCGAATTGATGAGGCTAAAAAACGGAAATAAGCGCTGGAGAACTCGGTACTCTCAAGTTAAGTAAGCAAACTATAAAACCAGGAAGCACTTTATTATTTCTTGATGAAATTCAAGCATGTCCCAACGCTATTATGGCCTTACGTTATTTTAAAGAGAAACTTCCCGAACTGCATGTCATTGGTGCTGGCTCATTATTAGAGTTTGCGCTGCGGGAAAAAGGCATGAAAATGCCTGTTGGGCGAGTACAGTATTTATATCTTAAACAATTGTCATTTCGTGAATTTTTGTATGTTTCTGGCAATTCTAACTTATTAGAATTTCTCGATAATGTGGATCTTTCTCAAGAGATCCCTGAGGTAATTCATCAACAAGCTTTAAAATTAGTGCGTGATTATATGAGCGTAGGCGGTATGCCAATGGTTTTAGATGAGTATCTGCAATCGCAATCTTTGCAGGAATGCCAACGTTATCAAACGTTACTCCTAAGAACATACCGTGATGATTTTGCAAAATATGCTACAACGGCGAGACATAAATATTTACAGCAAGTCTACGATCAAACTCCTGGCCTTGCAGGGCGACAAATTAAGTATGTCAATATTTCACCAGAAATGGATTCACGCTATCTGAAAGAAGCAATCTCAGATCTCAGTAAAGCAGGCGTTATTTTTCCTGTATACACAACATCAGCAGCAGGCTTGCCATTGATCACTCATGCTAATTTTAAAAAATTCAAATTATTATTTTTAGATATTGGCTTATTAAAGCGGGCGACAAAGTTAGACTTGGAACTATTATTTAGTGAAAATTTGATGTTGTTAAATCGCGGCGCATTGGCCGAGCAGTTTGTTGGTCAAGAATTATTAGCTTACCAAGATCCGTATGACGAACCGCAGTTGTTTTATTGGTCACGGGAAGAAAAGAGTAGTACAGCTGAAGTAGATTATCTTATTAACATTCATGCTAATATTGTCCCAATTGAGGTTAAGTCAGGTAAGACAGGCTCTCTAAAATCGCTGCATATTTTAATGCGCGAGAAGAAGCTGCCGCTTGGGATCAGAATTTCAGAAAAAAAATTATATCTGCATAATAATATATTGTCGTTACCTTTTTATTTAATTTATCGTTTGCCCCAATTGGCTTTAGAAACCACTCTAATCACATAATATTCCCTTAATCTTTCTGTGATAGTATAAAAATTGATTAGCACTCTGCTTTAAAGAGTGCTAACATAGTCAAAAGTTTGATCGATTATTGTGATCAGGAGGTATGTTCAAATGAATACAGAGCTGCAATTAGGCGCAGTACACCTACCGATTGGTAGCCTAGATGCATATATCGCGCGGGTGAATGCCATGCCGATGTTATCAAAACAAGAAGAAGTTGATTATGCGACAGAGCTGCAAGAAAACGGTGATTTACAAGCTGCTAAAAATCTAGTCTTAGCCCATCTTAAATATGTTGTTAAAGTTGCACGGGGTTATCTCGGTTATGGCCTGCCTTTAGGCGATTTAATTCAAGAAGGGAATGCCGGGCTGATGAAAGCTGTTAAGCGCTTTGACCCAAAAGTGGGTGTGCGTTTGGTTTCATTCGCGGTGCATTGGATCAAAGCTGAGATCCACGAATTTGTTTTAAAAAATTGGCGCATCGTGAAAGTTGCGACCACTAAAGCGCAACGTAAATTATTTTTTAATTTGCGCAGCAAGAAAAAGCGCTTAGGCTGGATGTCGAATGACGAAGTTGAAATGCTGGCCAATGATTTAAATGTGTCGAAAGCCGAAGTGTTGCGGATGGAGCAACGACTCAGTGCCATGGATGCACCGTATGATCGTCCCACCAATGAAGACGAAGAATACCGCACACCGATGAACTATCTTGAAGATCACAGTCAAGATCCGGCTTTACTCGTTGAAAATGAAGATACCGCTCAACGCGGAGAACGTAATATTATGGCTGCGATGGATATTTTAGATGAACGTAGCCGAGACATTTTAGCCGCGCGTTGGTTAACGGATAAAAAAACAACGCTACATAATTTGGCTGCGAAGTATGGCGTCTCTGCTGAACGTATCCGCCAACTCGAAGCGAACGCCATGAAGAAGATGCGAGCTTTCATCGAAACCACAGAATAAAATCTTTTTTAAGCCCGCATCCTGCGGGCTTTTTCATTTTTATGTCTACTTGGCTGCCCTGATTTGAACGTGCTGATTTGAATTTATTGTCGCGCCAGGCGAAAATTTTCAAACAGCTTTCCACAGTTGCTGCGGATCGGGTTGATATCTAATCCTCCGCGGCGCGTGTAGCGGCCGTATACAGTGAGTGTTTCAGGTTGGCAATGTTCTAAAATATCTTTGAAAATGCGCTCAATGCATTGCTCGTGAAATTCAATGTGTTTGCGAAAAGAAATGATGTATTTCAATAAACTTTCATGATCAATCTTTGGGCCGGTGTAATCAATAATCACGGTGCCCCAGTCCGGTTGTAGCGTCACTAAGCAATTTGAGCGTAATAAATGTGAGTGCAGGGTTTCGGTGACGATATTCGTATGCGCTTTTAAAAACTCAGCATGCGTTTCATAAACATCCGTCGTAATTGGTAAGTCATCAATGCAGTCGCCGGGGGCTTTCACTAAAGGGAGATGCGAAATGTTATCCGCTCCAAAAAATTTAACGGTGACATGACTGCCGCAGGCCGTACTTAAATCACTCGCGATGGTTTCAATGATTTTCTGCTCATTTTCGAAAACAGTTTGGTTTAATGAATATAAATAGAGCTTAAGCG
>DAOUQR010000038.1 GCA_030625525.1 Pseudomonadota bacterium
GGACCGCAACAAAACCCCCTTTAGAAAATACAAGTTTTGGTTTAAGTCGCAATAATAAAACGAACGCCTGCAACACACCCCAAATAATTTTGAAGGGATCAATGAAATTTTCCCAACTAAAATACCGGCGTAATTTCCCCGTTGCAATCGCATGATAAGGTATTTTTTGTTCTTCCACTAACGAACGTTCAATGCCATTTTTAGATCCGATATAATGTACCGCCGCATTATTTTGAATTAATTTTTTGATGATGGCTAAGTTGGGAACGACATGGCCAGCGGAACCACCACCGGTAAAAACAATCGTGTGCTTCATAACTGTATGAATCCTACATAACAAAGATAAGCTCCAAGCAGGATGCTGATGGATAAAATATAGGAAAGTAATGATACGTTCATACTGCTCTCCTTTTTTGAATAACAAGTTTTAATAAGGGGGGTGATATTAATGTTGTTACGATCACCATTAAAATAACGGCTGCGAACATACTATCTGATATAACACCAAGATTTTTACCAATGGATGCAAAGACTAAACCCACCTCACCACGCGGCAACATGCCGAGACCAATTGCAAGACGATTAAATCCTTTTTTTACACCAATACCACACAGTAATTTGCCCAAGATAGCAGCAATTAATAATATGATTGCGGAAAATAATACGTGCCAATCAAAGAACGTTTCTAACTTCACTTGTATGCCAATCAATACGAAGAATATGGGCGCTAAAATTGATTCCAACGGTGAGACTAAATCTTTAATTGTATATTGGTGTTTAGTGGAATCCCCCCAGTGATAAAAATAGCCTTCGTGCAGTATAAGACCAGCAGCAAAAGCGCCGACAATCGTCGCTAACTCAACAATACTTGCGAACCATGCCATGACCATGACAAATAAAAACGATATAAATAGCTTTGCTTCATTAAGATCCATTCGCCGAAGTAAATGTACTAAACCGCGTAGAAAAAAAGGACCAATGTATAAAGCACTCATGATAAACAGGGCGGCCAGTAAAACAATTCGGCTAACACCTCCGGCTGTTATTGACCCTGTTGTAATAATGCTTGTGACAATCGCTAAAATAATCAAGCCTAAAATATCATCGAACATAGCCGCGCCTAAAATAACTTGCGCTTCTCTTGATCGTGTTTGGTTTAAATCCGATAAAACCCGTGCTGAAATACTTATACTCGTGGCGCCTAAGGTCGCAGCGATGAATAAATTCGTGTTAAGCGACAAACCTGGCAGCAACCATTCAAGCGCTATAAATCCTAAACCAATCGGGGCAAGGACCCCAATCATTGCAACGCGAAAAGAATCCCAGCCTGTACTTTTTAATTGTTCGACGCTGCTTTCTAATCCCACTAAAAACAATAAGAAAATAACACCGTAACGTGAAAAAACATCAACGACATAAGCGACTTGCAAAATTTCAATGCTGTCATAACCGCGAATGACGGCGATTAACTCATTCGCATAATGAGTGTTGCTGACCGTTTGTCGCACCGCCTCTGTCAAGTCCATACCACGAATCGTATGGCCAATGATCGTAAAAACGATCGGGCCTTCGCGTAAAACTGTAAATAAATGAAAACCTAAAAAATAAAATAAGTTACCGACGAGGACTCCCATCAGCAATTCACCTAATACTGAGGGCTGATTAAGTTTGCGGGCTAGAAAGCGCCCTAAGATGGCGAAGAACAAGATCCCCGTCACCCCTATAATGACAGGCGCAACTGGATCACTATGGTGCACATTGGTTGCCGCAAAACTTAATAGTGGACAGACTAATAATAGACAGCTTATCAATAATGGGTATCGCGGCTTATTCACTCGCATCTGCTTCCTGCTGGTACGTAGAAGGGGGATGTTACCCCTATTAATTTTAAAAATCGAATCTTCAGAGAAATTTGCGATTAAAACTTGAACATTCAGAAGCAGCTATGTATACTTCGCCCACTTTTTTCAAACTATAAGGTATACATACATGAAGAAGCCTATTTGTAACGTTATTATGTTAGTTTCTATATTACTCCTCAGTGGTTGTGCGTCTATTTTAACAGGCACATCGCAAAAAATTAACCTTTCAACACCACCTGCTGATGGTGCTCACTGCACACTCACAAACAATAAGGGTCAATGGAACGTTCAGACACCAGGACAAGTTAAAGTGCACAAAAGCTTTAACGACATATCAATTGTTTGTAAGAAAAAGGGTTATAAAACCGCGCGTACCAAAGTAGCGTCTAATACTAAAGCGGCTGTATTCGGCAATGCCATTTTAGGTGGCGGCGTTGGCGCAGGTGTTGATATGGCTGACGGAGCGGCTTACTCTTATCCGCAAAATATCACGCTTCCAATGCATAAATAAATTCATTTATTTATTTATTTAACCAATTGCTGGCTGTAGTTTAATTTTACGGTCAGCAATTTTTCCTCTTAATATTTCCTTAAGATTGTTTTTGTAGACTCGTTGGAAATTCCCGCCCTTCAAAAAAACGCCCTTCTTTATTTTTATAATGGAGACATCGATGTCTAAAATATTATTACCGATCATATTGGTAATGTCGTTGATCCCCTGCTGTATTGAAGTTGAAATAGCTGTGCCTGGATTTCCAAATATGGCACATTATTTCCATGTTAATGAAGCCATGATTCAATATGTTGTGGTCGTTAATTTAATTGCTCTTGGCATGGCCTCTTGGTTTTATGGACCGTTATCTGAATCTTTTGGACGACGTAAAATTTTGATCATTGCAAATACCTTAATGATGGCCGGTGCGATTGGCTGTGTGTTTTCGCCCAGCTTAACCTGGCTGTATATTTCTCGATTCATTCAAGGATTAGGGGCTGCCGGTAATGCTGTTTTAGTTTTCGCGATCATTGCGGATGTCTATAAAGGTGAAGAATCCGTTCGAATACTGGGTATTTTCAATGCTATTTTCACCTCTTTAATGGCTGTTGCACCGATCGCTGGTGGTTTAATTAATCGTGCCATTGGCTGGCGGGGTAATTTTTTAGTCTTAGCGATACTAAGCACATTGGCTTGGTTTGCTCAATTAATGTTTTTACCTGAAACAAAAATCGAAAGAACGGTCTTAAGCATTAAAAAAATCGCACGTGATTATTACACCTTAATGCGCAGCATTCCTTTTATGATTGCGGCCACTGTGCCAAGTTTGATCTACGGATGCTACATAACCTTTGTCGCCTTTGGGCCTTTTTTGTATATGAATCATTTTGGCTGTTCGATATTGAATTATACTTTTCAACAAGCGATCATTATTGCAACATTTTCGATAACCAGTTTATATGTGGATAAACTACTACGCATTTTAACAAAAGAGATAGCGCTTAAGTTGGGACTAATGTTCTGTTCAACCGGTATATTCGGTTTATTGACGTTAGGAATCACCGGATTAGCAACGCCGCATCTAATCACTTTAATGATGAGCTGTTATAGTATTGGTTCTGCCATTTGCTACCCCATCGTCTTTACAGAAAGCATGGAAATTTTTCCAAGCATGAACGGGATAGCCAGTGGATTTATTATGGGCTTAAGAACGATATTAATGGCTTGTATTATATGGTTAACGTCACTCATCTTCGACGGTGGCATATTGGGTGTTGCCATGATTTTATCGATTGTATTATCAATAATATTGATTGCGATGTTAACAAAAAAAAACTTCCCAATGGGGTCAATCACCGACTAATTTTTATTTTCACTTTTATTTCAACAGGTTGAACGTCCAAACAGTCGGTGTCGGTCTCTGACTGATTTATTTCTATATTGCACAGTTGAAATTCAAAAATAACACCTCATCTACTGGCCCGTTAATCATTGGAGTATAAATTATGGCAAGGATGCCTCGAACACACTATAAAGGAGCTGCGTATCACGTAATGCTACGCGGTAACGCCAAGCAGACGATTTTTTTTGATGACGCTTCTTACCTAAAATTTTATCACTACCTTAACGAAGCGATTAAGACTTTCGACTGTAAAATTCATTTGTTTTGCTTAATGAGCAATCATGTTCATTTAGTCATTGAAGTTAGTCAAATTCCATTACCAAAAATTATGCAGAGTATTGCATCAAATTACGCGGCCTATATTAACCACCGATTTGATCGTGTAGGCCATCTTTTCCAAGGGCGATATTTGGCGAAGCTTGTTCAAAGCTCTAATTATCTGCTCGAGCTCTGCTTTTATATCCACAATAATCCTGTTATCGCAAATATAGTTAGTGATATTAATGATTATCGCTGGAGTTCACACCATAGTTATAACAAAAATCATGTCCTTGAATGGGTCACCACGAAACGCCTTCTTGAGCTACTGTTTTTAAAAGGAGAACATCATCCAATAGAGGAGATGTACGATCTATTCATATACGACAAATCAAACTATTCAAATAGTGAATTTTGTCGTTTTGATTCAGATAATTATTTAGTTATCAACAACGATGTCGACAAAAAAAAATCATCTTATTCTATTGAGGATCTGTCTGTGTTATCAATTGATGAAATCACTGAGTGTTGTTGTGATTTTTTGAACGTAGCTCCAAATATAATTTCATCTGAATCATGTAAAAAAGAACCTGTTTTTGCGAGAAATATGATCACGTATTTTTGCCATTATCATGCCCGTTATAAATTGTGCGATCTTGCGGTTTATCTTGGAAGACGGCCGGATAGCCTGACAAAATCACTTCATAAATGTTTGAAGGTGAAGGCGACTCATGGAGTTATACATAGAATAGCTCTGAAACTCGGGAAAAAGCGGCTCGAAAAGTTGGACTTATTGAAACGATGAGATTTAGAATAGTTTACAATTTGAAACATCCAGAGACCGACACCGACTGTTTATATTCGTACTCTCATGAAAATTAAGAGGAAAAATAAAAGAGTCGGTGACTGACCCCGGAAATTATTATAGTATTACCCATTCTTTCTAAACGCTAAAAGGTTGTGATGCGTCGTATAATTATTGTGATATTACTCGTGTGCACTACGCTCAGCTTTGCGAGTATACCTAAATTTAACACCATGCCGTTACGCAAGCGTCAGCGTGTATTCATTAATTACCTCAAGCCTCGTGCGCAAACGCTCAATCGTTCTATATTGAGAACGCGTCAACAAGTGGAAGGTTTGTATGAACGTTGGCAATCTACAAAGACTTTATCCGTACCCAATCGGCAGTGGCTTATAGCATTGGCTGATAATTACAATATCAATGACGCACAATTTGTGCACCCAGGTGATTGGGTAAGGCTGTTAAAGCGCGTGGATATTGTGCCCGTCTCTATGATCCTTGCTCAGGCGGCCAACGAGTCATCTTGGGGAAGTTCTCGTTTTGCACAGCAAGGTTTAAATTTATTTGGTCAATGGTGTTATCAACCGGGCTGTGGGATTGTCCCACTCAAACGACCACCTGGACGGCGTTATGAAGTCCAAAAGTTTTCAACGATCAATGCTTCTATTCAAGCTTACGTTCATAATTTAAATACGAACAATCATTATGCGCAATTTCGAAATTTACGTTTTCATACCCGAAACTCTAAAAAAAATCTATCGGGCTATACCTTGGCGCAAGGTTTAAAAAATTATTCAGAACGTAAAAATAAATATGTTAAAAGCATTCAAAGCATGATCACAAATTATCAACTAGAACGCTATAATATCAGTTAACGAAAAGGAGGTGCTGGATGGAGTTTCAAAGTCAATATATTGCTAAAACCCCAGACTCTCAGGGTTTTATTAATTATACGGAAGACGAAAATACTGTTTGGAAAACATTATTCGAACGCCAAATGCAAACCATGCCGGGGCACGCCTGTGATGAACATATTCGCGGCATTGAGTTACTTAGAATGGATGAACACCGTATTCCACAACTGCCAGACATCAATGACTCATTATATAAAACCAGTGGCTGGCAAATTTATCCGGTAAAAGCTTTAATTGCGCCAGATGAATTTTTCAAATTATTAGCGAATCGTCATTTTCCAGCCGCGACATTTATTCGCACATTAGAAGAGTTAGATTACGTCAAAGAACCCGATATTTTTCATGAGTTATTTGGCCACTGTCCGATGCTAACCTATAAACCCTTTGGTGATTTTGCTCAAGCCTATGCACAATTAGTTTTAACTATTGATAAAAAAGAATGGCCATTATTGCAACGCATGTTTTGGTTCACCGTTGAATTTGGTTTGATTAAAACTCCCCAAGGGCTTCGAGCCTATGGCGGAGGAATTTTGTCATCGATAGAGGAAACCGTTTATTCAGTTAAAAGTTTAGTGCCACAACGCCGAGTGTTTGATCCCATTAGTGTATTCCGCACACCCTACCGAATTGACATGAAGCAAACGGTTTATTACATAATTAACAGTTATAGCGATTTAGACACGCTGGTTAATAGTAAAATTTCGGTTTTACTAAAGAAAGCGCATGAACTGGGTGAATTCGAACCGACGTTTCCATTCGAAAAGAACAACCCGAATATTCACATTTTTTGTTGTTAAGGAAAACAAAATGGCAACACCAGCGACTGAAACTTCGATGCAAATTTTTAATAATTTACATCTTATGAATACTCTTTATGCCTGCATCATCTTAATAGCCGGTTTTATTTTAACGAAACTCATCACACGCCATATTGGTAAAATCGCTGAGAAAAAACTATCTGCGCAACAAAGTATGCTCTTACAAAAGCTGCTATTTTATTCGCTAATCACCCTGGTTTTAATTGTCGCATTGCAGCAAGTGGGTTTTAAACTCGGGATTATCCTCGGCGCTGCCGGCGTATTAACTGTTGCGATTGGCTTTGCCGCACAAACCTCGGTCTCAAATGTGATCAGTGGTATCTTTTTGTTAATTGAACGCCCCTTTGTGATTGGTGAAAGCATTCAAATTGAAGGGATGGTGGGTAAAGTACAAACCTTAGATTTGCTTTCGCTCAAAATACGCACTTACGACAATCGTTTGGTTCGAATTCCTAATTCAGTCGTGATAAAAAGCACCATCATCAACATCAATCGTAACCGTACACGACGGATAGACTTAAGTTTTGGGGTTGCTTATGACAGTGACTTAGCAAAAGTAGAACATGTACTATTAGAGTTAGCTAAAACGATTAATGGGATTAACAACGAACCGCTACCACAAGTGTATTTCAGCAACTTTTCAGCTTCATCCATTGATTTGAAATACTCTGTCTGGGTCAATACTGCTGACTATGCTCGCATGAAAAAAGAGCTCGCGTTTGCGGTGAAAAAAGAATTTAATAAACACGCGATTGAAATGCCATTTCCTCAAGTCGTGGTGAGCAAAAGTGCGTAAAAATCTCTAACTCATTACTCCTCGGGCCGCTGTGGCCGAGGATGTACCTGTACATTTGCATTAACCCCCAAATCATCAAGTATCTGTAATAAGTTATTACCACGCTGAGTTAAGCGCCGTTTTGAGTACACTTCAATATAACTGTCCAGCACATAACGATATTCAGGCAAACGAATGATCTCTAAAATTTTACTGGCACGCTGCATCGATTTCCCATCACCATAATCACAGGCTTGAAATAATATCGCTCCTAATACCGCAACCTTAGAAGCTCGACGTACTTTTGATTCAGTATCTTCATAACCTTTGATGCATTCTTCTAATGCGCGATCTTGATCCCATTCTACCCATTCATGATGCAGCGCAACGGCTTCGTTAATAATTGACGGAATATCCTCGCGTGTGATTTTATCCATATCCATCAACTTTATAATAAAAAAAGCAGCGGCGACCACCGCATCCATATTCGCCCAAGAACAGTTTCCTGCAATTTGTGATGACATCGGTACTTGAGCAAT
>DAOUQR010000057.1 GCA_030625525.1 Pseudomonadota bacterium
GCTGATTTTTGCATAGGTTTGTGGCACGGTGATACGTTGATCGAACTTGCGTTTGCTGAGGCGATTCCCCACGATATCGTAGGTGTATTTTGTGACCCCACCATTGCTGTCTATTTTAAATGTTATTTGGCCGAGAGCATCGTAAATAGTGTAGTTATAACGGTCTTGAGTAATATCTAAAACAATCTGTTTTTTGAATTGGTCAGGGCTTAGTTTAATTAGTTTTAGTGGGTCTGTGATCGGATTGTTATAATTTACATGTGTGATCACGTCACTGTTGGCATCGTAAATGTTTTCAGTGACATAATTATCTGCATTAATTAAAAATCGTTCGCGACCATCGGCATCTAAAATTGAGTAGTTGGCGCGATCATCGGAGGATGAATGCGATGCAACATACTCAGCGATTGCAGCGGTGCTCGTTGTTGTTATTGTATTCAGCGGGAAACGATTGGCGTAAATAATTGTTGCAACGCGTCGGTTCGCCAAATCATAACGATACTCTTTAATCGCGCCATCGGCACCGATAATAAAACGTTGATTATAATTTCCATCATAAAAAAACCAGGAATAACTGTCGTTGCTGTCCGTTAATTCCTGCGCGAGCGTTTCAATTTCTGCGAGTGTCGTTTCATCTGTTATTGATGACGTGTCTAGTGTTTTTTCATAGTGGCATATAGAGGTTTTGTGCCCCATTGCATCATATTGCCATTCGCTAATCGCACCGGTGGTTGCTGTGATTGGAATAATTTCAAAGCGCTTTAAGCCACGTGCATCATGGATCATGCGGGTGATATTCTTATTCGGATCAATCAATGCAATTGCTTGGTTATTGAGGTTTAATTTGGTTTCGTTTGTGATGGCTAGGCCAGTGGGATCGATGATTGTTGTGGTTTGTCGGCCGAATTCGTCGATTTTTATATCAGAGTCCATTTGATTAGGGGTGGTTTTATCACCTAAGATCTCATTTTTTTTGACACCATTTGCATAATATTGATCGTTTGTTTCGATACCTAATTTAGTTGGATCAATGGTTTTTGTTTTGAGCTTTCCGTTCAAATAAAATGTTTGTTGGGTTTGGATCCCCGCTGGGTTTTGAATGTTTTTAAGATTGTGTAAATTGTTATTCAAAAAGGTTGTTGTTCGTTTTTCGTCAGTGTCGTCTTCTATCTGCTGATGTAAATCATTTGCGTTGGTATACGTGTTCTTAGTGACGGTGTTGATAGGATTTGTGTGCGTAAGGTGTAGTCCTATTAAATCAAATGTATCACGTTCACTTTCTAGGCATGGGTTTGTAAATTGCGTTTGTTGATTGTCGGGGCCGTGTTCCCAAGTTTGATTTTCGTTTAACGCATTCGTGACATCTACAACGTTGCCAAAGATGTTGCGAACTTTCTGTTTGACGTCATCTTTAACTGGGGATGTGATTGTTTCTGTTCGAGTAGTGTCATCAAAACTATATTGCCATTTATTACTGTTAGCGTCGACATCTTCAGTGACGCGCCCCAACATATCATGTTGATAGGTGTGCGTTGTTATATTTAATGCATCAACAGTTGTTTTTAATTTGCCGAGCAGGTTATAAGTCTTTTTCTTTGTGTTTGTTAATGCGTCGATAGCGGCTGTTTTTTTGCCGTACATATTTTTATATTCACACTGTGTCGTGCGGGCTAATGTGCCGGCTGTTTCTGTGACCGTATTTTTCATGCCGCGTGGGTCATATTTAAATTCGCGTGTCAGCGTTGGCTGATCCGTGCTGACTGGCAACTGTTCTTGAATTTTTCGGCCCACACCGTCAAAGGTTTTCGTTGTTACATTGCCGATTGAATCGGTTATTTGTTTTATCTGCCCATCTTGTGTTCTTACCCATTGTGTTAAGTTGTCGCTAGGGCTTTGTAAGGCTTCGATTTGTTTTAATAGCGCGTCAGTTATTATTCCGCCTGTTAGCGTTTGAAGGACGGATGACTCGAGTCCATTCAGGTAATGACGCGTTGAGATAATTTCACCAAAGGTATTGTAAGTTGATTGAGTTATCGCACCATTGTCA
The DNA here is from genome assembly GCA_030625525.1 of Pseudomonadota bacterium. Classification (GTDB taxonomy): domain Bacteria; phylum Pseudomonadota; class Gammaproteobacteria; order DAOUQR01; family DAOUQR01; genus DAOUQR01. The sequence goes on from DAOUQR010000057.1 coordinate 2,048, forward strand.
CTGACCGTAACAATGGGATTCAATTCTTCGTCATAATAAAACCAGGTTTTCTGATCCAGTGGATTAATGCTCGCGAGCTTTAATCCCGCTTCATTATAAATAGATCGAAGCGATTCAGTTTTCCAAATCGTTTCTTTTTGAGAGGGATCCGTCAACAGTTTTTGTGCGACTAATGGAGTGGCTGTTGCTGTTGTTTGTTGCCACCCATCCAATTGGTTTAAAACACGATGTTGTTCATCCGGTTCGGTGCTATTCGGATTTTGTATATCGTATTCTTGTTTAAGGATGATGTCACCCATGTTATCAAATTGTGTATGAACGGCATGACCATCGCTTCCGACCTTGAGTATTTCTCGGTTGAGAGCATCAAATTCATAATACACTTGATAATCTTTAGGCGACGTTGTTATGGGGGGTAAGCCGACTGGGTTTTTGAGCCAGGATTTTAAAGCCGGGGTTGCATAATGTGTTGTGTGTTCCAATAGTCCGTTGGCGGTATAAAGATTTTCAATAATAAACCCTTCGGCATTTACTTTATAATGGCATTGGCCTACGTTGTTGTAGAAATAAAGTGTGTGAGCATCTTCGTTAGATGCTTCGGGTTTTATGCTCTCAAATGTTTGTATGAGTTTCCGCTTTCCTTGGATCGATGTTTCGTAGCGAATTTTATGTGTGATACGACCGGCTGCATCACGGATAAATTCTGCGACATAGCCTGCGGGATCGACGGTGGCAGAGATTGTTCCATCCGCATCATAATAAGTCTGTGTGCAGGGATCGGTATCAAAGTCAGGTGTTCGTGCTAGCGGTTTTGCTGTTTTTAGTGCGGCAAGTTCATCTGATGTAATTGTTTGAGCGTATTGAATACTAGCGATCTTTCGTCCCAACGTGTCGTACAGATATTCTTTAATCTTACCCGCGGCGCTGACTTCAATAATTAAACGGCCCATGGGATCAAAAAATTGGTAAGACGTTCTATCCTCGCTTGGATCTGTGATCCCGGGCACTTGGCTTTTTAACAGGCGAATATTTGGCAACATACTGCGGTTCGGTGGGATCAGATACATTTTTTCAATATCAATGGCTTTAGCAAAGTGCGTCGTTGCTTTATATCGATACTGACGGCTGTAAGCGTGCTCCGTTAATAAACCGGTTGCTGAAACAGAAAATACTTCACGTTTTTGATTATCAAAAAATTGAAAGGTGACACGAGCATCAGGATGAAAATGTTTAATCGGCAAACTGTTTCTGTCTGTGTAAATTTGTGTTTCTCGTGTTTTTATTTCTGCATTAACGACTGCACTTTTATCGACGACTGTTGCAAATTTAAGGGCTGTTAAGCTTTGTTTAGAGCTTTGTTGATTCGCTTGAGTCGTGGTGATGGTCTGTTCGGCATCATTATAGACAATCGTTTGAGCTTCTTTAGCTGCATTGGTTTTAGTTGCGAGGCGATGCAGTTTAGGTTCAAATGTTTGTGAGGATTCTAATGTCACTGTATCTGATTGCTTAACCTGGCGTTGTTGCCAACAGTTCTCATTATCCCAAACAGTGGTGACGTGTGTGCTTGTGTCATTTTTTATGCCGACACCTTTACTGCTAACAGCGGTATAATTTGTTTCTTCAGTGACTTGTCCCCGATTATTATAGCCATACTCAGTTAGCTCGATGGATGATAAATCGTTGATCTCACCTAACCATTTTTCCATGTCTGGATCACTGGGCGCTTGATCGTTTCCCAGAGATTGCAAGGCATAAGAATGCTGAGTGAAAACACGTTTAAATTGGATGTTGTAATTCTCATCAGGCAAAAATTGAGTGACACGACCTTGTGGTGAAATCACAAAGGCTAAAAAATAAAAAGTGCTATTGTCCTCTGCGTTAAATTCTTGATAAACATAACGCGTCACTTCTGGGACGTTGTTTTCAAGCCACTTTACGGATGTTTCTAAAAGCGGTTGGCCGGTGTTTGTTCCATAATAAAAATTTTCACGAGTGAGATCGCGGTGTTGTATTTGAGTGAGCAAACCCGTTTTTGGATCATAAGTTCGCTCATTGCTGGTGCTGTCTTCAAATGTTTTTGATGTGAGTTGACCGTTTTGATAGGCAAATTTAAGTGTGTCCCATGTTTCAGGTGAACCGGCGCTGCCTTGTTGCTGTGTAAACTGTGAAAGTTGTGCTGTTTTATCAATTAACCATTTTGTAGACAAAGCGTTGGGATCGCTGACTATGGTAGGTTGCCCATCTGCTTGAGCATATTCGACGGTGTAAGAGTAAGCCTTCTCTTGCGGTCCCGTGAGCACGAGTTGGGTAATTTTTTCGCCAGCCAGGGTCACGTTTGTTTGTACTACGCTCCCATCATCTTGTTGGAATTTTGTTAATACCGGCGTGTCACCAAAATAATGATAGGCAATCGAGTAGCCTTCTTCACCTTTTGTGGATTTTTGTAATCGTTTAAATTGATCAAATTCATAGGTCATCAAGATTGTCTGAACGTTATCAACGTTTTGAATGATTTGTAATGTTTGACCTTGGGCGGTGTTGGTCCATTGATAGTTATACTGCGATCCACTTGGGCCGGTGATGCTTGAGAGTTGATTATCGGTGTAAGCATATTTGCTTGTGCGACCCAGCGAATCAATACGCTGAGAACGAGTTCCCTGTGAATTATAATATTCACGAACTTTGCTGGCGGTATGATAAGAGACCCAGCGTGCATTTTTATTGTCGTAGTGAAAAACACTGTGACCGTTAGCATTCGTTGGTCCGATATAGGTTTGTTCATCAGCATTGTAAGAATATTCAGAAATATGACCGTCAGCTTCTTCAAGCAATAACACCTGATTATTAGCTTGAGTAGGAAATTGCACGATGCGTTTGTCCTGGCTATTATGCCAGGCTTTATCGTTGCTATTTGCTAAACTGTTATATGTCCAAGTGAAGTTAAGCGGATAATTATTTTCTTCAATGGATAAATTCGTATCTTGCACAACAAGGTTGCCGTTAGCTAAATTTAAACAAACTTGCTGATTTGCCTGTCCAAGCCCGGCAGTGGGTAATAGAGAACCCACGTGTTCGAGTGATGAATGTGTTATTCCCAAACCGTTTCCGGCAAAAAATGTGTAGGGATTTTGTGACATGATTAACTCCTTTTAAAACTTTTTTGTGATTCTTTGTGTGTCTTGATCGTTTTGGGCATCCGCATTGCGAAAGCATTTTTTTAATAAGTCATAAAACAAAAAAAGTAGCATGATGGTACCAACGATCGGAATACATCCGCTTAAGAGAATGGCTGCAGGATGTTGATGGTTTGTATTGGAGCTTGAACTGTCATCCTCTCGGTCTGTGTTTGATGATCTGAAAAAAGTGGATGCTTGCATTGCGCTGAGCCGAGATGTCGGGGCCGTCCTTCTTGACGCTGAGAATATATGACAAGATTCGATCTCGATTTCTTCTGGATCAATCCCAGGATTATCTGACAGTTCAAGTTGATTGATTTTTATTTTTGTTCGCGCTGTAACACGACATATACTTTTTGCGGTGTTGTTACCTATTGAACTGTCGCGCAGTGATAGGGCGTTGAGCGGTGTTGTTGACCTTGCTTGGCGTAATTGTTTTGCAAAATCTCTGGGTAAGCTGGGCTGGGATAACAAATATGGGTTTTCTATTTTTGATATCAAGCCTATTGCAAGTGTCTGGCCGCCAGTGTCAGCGATAAGATCATGATCGATTTCCAATGTTGTGATAGTTGATTCGCGTAACATTTTTAACAATGTTGGAATGCTTTCATGAGTGATGCTCGTTTGACTGAGAAATAATTTTTGTAGCAAGCCCGTGCGAGCATGCTGTTCTAAAATACGAGTTATATTATTGCCTAAGTGATTGTGGCTGATATCTAAACTTAATAGTTGTTGTTGAAGCAGGGCGGGGATGAGTTGCGCGATCTGTGAATATTGTAATCCCGTGCTTGATAGATTGAACTGTTGCAGTGATGCATTATGTAGGTGAGCTAAGAGTGGTTTCATATTATTTTGATTAATAGGAACGCCGGCAAGATTAAATTCGAGCAATGTTGAGTTTTGTAAACTTTGCAGTACTATGTTTAGCTCAGGTGAGGTCAGTGGGTTTTCTGAAATATCTAATGCACGCAGAGGGAGTGTGCCAAAAATTTCCCCCAGCATTCTATAGGCTTCAGGATCTTGTAGCTTTAAACGTGCCAGACCAAGACGGGTGATCGGCGCGCCGAGTAAATTTTTTGATAAGACTTCTATGCCAATCGTAGTGATTTTTGTATTCCCACTTATATCAACTGCAGTCAAGTTTGAGTGTGAGAAATTCGTTGTGAGTTGCGCGATTTCAATGTCACCGAGATTGGAGTTTTGAATGATAAGTTCTAACAATTGCCCACTAGTAACGGCGTGATTAAATTCTGTGAAGTCAACATTTTGTAAGTTATTTTTCGAAAGTATTAGGCGCGTGACTATATTTTTTGTGAGCATCCTCGCCGCTTCATTCATACCGAGTTGAGATAAAGAATTATCACTGAGGTCAAGTGAATCGAGAGTTTGATTGATGAGTTGCTTCAAAAAATAAGCGGATGCGTTATCGGAAAGAATATTTCCATTGATGTTAAGTTCGCGTGGCTGGATGGTAGAGAGCACATCAGCAAAACAGGTAAGACTTTCGTCTCCCAAGTTCATTCCGGCGAGTAAAAATGTTTGTATCGCTGTATTATTTGCAATGCCAGGTATTAATTCGCAAAGTTTTCCATTT
>DAOUQR010000078.1 GCA_030625525.1 Pseudomonadota bacterium
ATTTAATTTGTCTGATTTAATGGCGTTGTAGCCCACATCACCGCGTAATATAAGGCGGTTGTTTGGTGATAACAGTGGGGTGATTGCGCGTAGCGTGATGCGTCCTTGTAAAAAATTTACCTTTGATGCAAGTGACTTGGATGAGCCGCGTAATAAAATATTAAGACTATAGCCTCGTTTAGGATTGAGCGGATCATCGGCTTTGACTGTTTTCCAATTAAATGCGGGATATAAAATAAAAGAATCGGTTTTTGGCTGTGTATCAAATGTAAATTTTTCCCATAAAGCATTTAACGCGATGGTTCGTTGCCAAGAATTATGATGGCTGATGTAAGCAAAGGCTAATTTACCGGCCCTACTGTCTGTGCGGTCATAATTCAGATCAAATCCGGTCGCGCTAAATATATATTGTTGATTGACGGGATCGGCGCCGGGAATGATATAGCGTGTTTGCACACTTTTTTGTACCGATGATCCTTGAACAACCGTATTTAAACGATGGCCGTAGGGATTGAGATATCGCCAATCCCATGCAAATGAACCGCGCAGGCCAGTGTCAGTTCCGTAGCCACCGCCGATAGTAAAATGATGTGGCTTAGTGGTTTTTAAATGAATATCAATGGGCACCTTGCGATTGCGGGCGCTTTGTATTTTAGGGTTAATTTGGATTTCATCGAAGTAGCCACTTGAACTTAAGTTTTCGTGTAACTTTAAAATATCTTGGGTGGAGTAGGGCATACCGTATTTAAACGGTATAAATCGATGCAAAAATTTCTCATTGAAGGGGGTTTGATTAAATCGAATCGTGCCAAAGAAATAACGCTGCCCAGTTTTTAAGGTAAGCCTCACCGTAGCGCGATAAGATTTCAAATCAATATCGACTTGTTTTACGGTCAATCGGGCTTTGATATAACCGTTGTGTTGCGCGACATCAAACATCAATTGTTTAGCGTTATTGTAGGTTTCAACGGTGAACACCTGGCCGCGTTTTAATGGGAACCTGTGTTTCAGTTCTTGTAATTGAGCATTGGAACGTCCGGGGCCAAGGATTTTAACTTGAATTCGCTGGTAGCGGATGGCTTCGCCCAGTTTAATTTGATAGTACAAATCCCATTGATTGCCGGAGTGTCTCAGTTTAGCTGTGACACCTGCTTTGAAATAACCAAAGGGGGAGAGCGCTTTTTTAACTTCATCGCGTGCGGTTTGATAGAACATGTTGATGTCAGCGGTCGTTGGCTGTTTTCCTAGTTGCGCTTTGGCAATATTTAAGCGGCTTTCGACATTTGCTTTTAAATCATCACTGACACCTGAGAGGTGAATCGCGATAGATTGTTTTGGGGATGTGGATTTAACCGCTTTTGTGGAGGTCGGCCAGAGACCTGACCCTATAGCGGAGCTAAGAGCTAGACAGAGCATTAAACAACAAAAAACACGGCGCATAAGATTGTATTGTTAATAAATTTACCAAATTATACCCACAAGGTACTTTGAAGTCTATAACACTAGGAGCCTATCGCTCACTGAGTACAATTTAAATGCTTGCAAATAGTTTCTTATCTGGGCGTTTCTTGATATATTCCATTTTCACAATTTATCTTGAATTGTCATATCTGTCGGACTTTAATCACGAGAACATAAGCGACGGGTATATTTTAAGCAAAAAGGAATTTGCAGTGACAACGTTGATTCATCAACCACACGATAAGTTATTCAAACAAGCCATGGCAGATTCCAGAGTTGCCCATGAATTTTTCCAATCACATTTACCTGCGCATATACTTGATAAAGTTGATTTATCCACTTTAAAATTAGAAAAAGAAAGCTTCATTGATGATAATTATAAGTCGAGTGAGGTGGATGTTTTGTACAGCGTGAATGTTGAGAATCGACCGGCATATTTCTATTTGTTATGCGAGCATCAAAGTGCTATCGATCCACATATGTCGCTGAGACTCTTCCGATATATGCTGAACATTCTCGATAGGCATCGGGAAAAAATAAAGAAGGGATCATTGCCGCTGATCTATCCGATTGTTATCTACACCGGAGATAAAGCCTGGGATTCACCTCGCTCTTTATTTGAATTATTTGGTGAACAAGCACTGCTCGCTAAAGATATATTACTGGAACCTTTTCAACTTGTTGAATTGCAAAAAATCAGTGACGATGATTTAAAAAAACGCCTTTGGTCGGGATTGGTTGAATTTGTATTGAAATATCGAAAAATACAGGATTTTGCCGATTATTTAGATACCCTTTTTCCCTGGCTAAGGGTTGTCGAGTTCTAAGAAGGTGCGCAATATGCAAAAGTAGTGCTAAAATACGTTCTAGACGATTTGGATCACGAAGAAGAACAATTAATTGTCAATAAGGCCGAACAGCATTTATCCAAAGAATTGGAGGACGAAGTCATGACGCTCGCTGAAAGATTTGAACAACGGGGTTATAACAAGGGAATGCAGCAGGGAATAGAGCAAGGTGCCCATCAAGCTAGGTTAGCACTTGCTAAACGTTTGTTAGCTGACGGTTTGTCAGAGTTAAAAGTTGCAAGTTTGACAGGGATTCAGCTGCAAGCTTTGCAAGCGTTTAAAATGCCTCATAACATTGATTGAAGAATGTTTATTCGTGGATTTGCAATATACCTGTTAAGCTTTTTTTTGCTTCAACCCCAGATCGCTTTTGCATGGAACGCAACCGGGCATCGCCTGGTTGCCCAAATTGCCTGGACACAACTTAAGCCACAGACAAAAATCAAAGTGAATACACTTATTCATCGATTAGATGATGCCTATGGCCCCGTTAATTTTGTCAATGCGAGTGTTTGGGCTGATTGGATCCGTGGACATGATGTGAGCGCCTTTGATCAATGGCATTATATTAATTGCCATTTAAATCGACCCGTTAGTCGCTGTTGGTTGAATAAAAAAAATCATATCATTTGGGCGATAGCTAAAGCCGAAACGGTTTTAAACAGTCAAAAAGCAAATACGTTTGAAAAGGCATTTTTTCTTCGGTTTTTAATTCACTTAGTCGGCGATGCGCATCAACCTTTGCATACGGTTCATTATGTTGGAGGGCGTTTTCCTCGTGGTGATGCGGGTGGCAATGCTTATAAAATTCACGCCGGGCGATATAAAAACTTGCATGCTTATTGGGATGCTGGTCTTGGAACGTTCCAACGCCACCAAATCAAGCAGCAAGCAAATGAAATCATGCAAGCCTATCCGAAGCAGCGTTTAAAAAATGAAATCAATCAACTTGATCCCCGTCAATGGGTTGCGGAGAATCATGCGATCGCCAATGCAGCGATTTACAAAATTGCTTACAAAGGTTATCCATCAAAACATTACCGTCAAAAAAATAAAAAGATCGTAGATAAACAGATCGCTTTGGCTGGCTACCGCTTGGCAAAAATATTGAATCACTGGGCGGCACTCTCCAAAAACACTCGTGCCATCGGGGGCAGATGAGAAGTTTGAAAATCAGTCTGTGCGTGTGTGTAAATGGATCAACAAGGCGGTCGTTGAGAGGGCAAGCAAAATTCCTGCTAAGGGTAAGGCGGTTTGGCTTGTAAAATATGCGGCAATGAGGGCGGCTGTCATTGAAAAGCCGGCTTCCACAAATCCTTGGATGGCGAGCGCACTGGCTGGTTGATCGTGATTTAATGACATGACCGCTGTCTTAGTCGTGGGGTTTAAGAGGCCGACGCCGACGAAATACAAGCCGCAGAGTAGGGCGATCATCAATATTGAATTAAAGAGTAATAAGGCACAAGCAGCTGCGATGCTAATACAAATCCCGTATAACAACAGTTTATGAAAATCATAATGATCGACTAACAACCCAGCTAACAGCTTGCCAATGACTAGACCTGTTAAAACACCAAAGCTGAGCAAGCCATAATGCCATGCGCTAACACCTAAATGGTTAATAAATAAAAAGGGCGATGCAGTAAAATATGCAGCCGTACCCGCCATCAATAAATTAAATGGCAGCGAGCGTTGCCAGAAGTGCTTGTTTCGAATAACTGTTTGAAATGTGTTGGATAATTTCGAATGAATGGGTTTTATCACAGGTTTTGCTGAAGGCAATAAAAAACGTGCGAAAATTAAAAAGCCTAAGCCAAAAAACAGCAAGGTATATAAACTTGATTTTGTGCCGAATGAATGTTCTAAATAACCACCTAATGCTAAAGCGATACCCGGCGACCACGCAATAAAAACACCTAAAAACGCATACAGTTTTAAGACGTGATTTTCACCTTGGCTTTTATAAATATACGATCGCGCGATCAATGGAACGCCGGCAATACCTAAGGCTTGAAAAAAGCGCGCGAATAAAAACGCGTTCGCTGTCGGTGCCATCAATGTCATGATGCTGGATACACAAAACATGGAGCCAGCTAACATCATGACATGCTTTCTCGAATACATATCCGCAAGCGGTGGCCAAATCAGGCGAGAAAACATGATCCCTAAAAAATAGATGGGCACGGCATATTTTAAATAAGTTTCATCAACTTGATAAAAGATGGCCAGAGCAGGGAGCGACGGTAAAATAATATCGCGTGAAAACTTAGTCAGATAATTCGTAACAATGACAAACGATGCATTTTTATAAGCTTCCCTAGCCATTCAATTCTCACTTATTTGTTGATAAGAGTTTTAAATAATATTGATGGGCGATATGCAATTGCTTCTGTATGGATTTAGCCCCAGCGTTAATCGTTTTATATTCGCTAGTTAAATGCTTTAACAATTGTTTTCGGTGATGTTTTTTGATCGATAAACCATGACTTCGACCGATTTGCGTGCCCACAGCATAGGCATAATGTTCTTGCTGCTCTCTATCTAAATTACCTTTGATTTTAATATTAATAGTCGGCAACTCTCGCCCCCAATATTCGATCCCATTGAGCGTTAGATAACTTTCTAAGCCAGTGATGCCCGGCGCATGTAAATCAGACGCGGCAATCATACGAATACCATCGTGATTAAAGAGGTTTTTATAAAATTGATTGTAGCTATACTGATTAATTAAATAATCTTTTGTGGGCTTGATGTCGATAAGTCGGATCTGTTTTGTTTTAGACTGCTCAAGCGCAATGATATTGTGAACTCGGCCCATGCTTCCCGGTGCGCGACCCGCATGTAGTATTTTAAAGCTTGCAAATGATGTTTTATCATCGCTGTGCTCGATAAATCCTTTCACTAAAGCTTTCAGATAAGCATCATCAGCGGGGAGAGGATGTTGGAATAATTTTTTCGCCCATTTTTTTTCAGCGCTTAAGTAGGCATTGCCATCAAGCTGCCAAGCTTTTGGTTTTTGATCGGCTAGCGGTTGATAGATCGAAAAGTTATCTTCGGGTTGTGAATAAGCCTGAAGATAACCGTCTAAAAAATTTTGTGTGACTGATTTTTTCAAATAATCCGTGGGTGACTTCGCTTGTCTTAAGCTTAATGACAGCAATACAACAAATAAATCCCATGCATATGGGCCCCAATAAGCCCGGTCAAAATCGATGAGTCCAATTCCCGTATTTGTTTTTGCGTAGTTGTCTATGTGTGGACTGCCAAATACAAACACATTGGGTGTGTTTTCATAATCAAATTGGGAAGCAAATAGCGTCTGCACACCTTCTTTCACACGACGAAAATAATGATGCAAGCCGGTATCTGCTTTTTGAATTTGTTTTTGTGCTTTGGGTGAGTCATCACACGGGAAATGAATGAGTTCGATTTTAGGCACTGTCATGCATATGTCCTTCTGTCAGTAAATAATAATCCATCACTTCGCGCGCAATATGAGAGGCGCGTGATGAATGTTCGACAATAACAGCCACAGCAATCTTAGGTTTTTTTAATGGGGCAAAGGCGATAAATAAAGAGTGATCGCGTAGATGTTCGGGCAGGTCTCTGTCTTTGAAAGGTTCGTGAAATTTCGCGCTAAATACTTGTGCCGTACCTGTTTTTGCACCGACGGTATACGGTGCATCACGTCCAAAGCGATAACCGGTACCGATGGTGATAACTTGGCGCATGGCACGTATGACATAATTCCATACCCAGTCTTTTTTTAATTGCACGGGAT
>DAOUQR010000119.1 GCA_030625525.1 Pseudomonadota bacterium
CTTACATACGAATAGAAGATCTATACCTCTCGATAATTAAGATGCCAAAAAGTAGTTGCAGTAATGAATCCTCAGAAATACTAAGTTACGAAATCACTTAAATCACAGCCGCGCATGCAGAGAGCAACGCGACCGAAATAAGCGGAAGGACTCGAAAAAAACGCCAAAACATATCGCCCATAAAATATCACGCGAAGGTTCTCTTATTTAAAAAATGCTCGCGTAACGATGCTCTGAACTCAGATTCATTTCCTTCCGCTCATTCCGTTCGCGTTGCTCTCTGCATGCGCGGCTGTGATTTGAGCCTATACCCATCTCGCCTGAAGATATGAGTTTCTGCCTTGTCCTTTTTTGGGAACAAAAATGGCTGCGATATAAAATTCGCATCTTCAGGTGAGATGGGTATATTAGCGGCTGATCAGGTCTTTATATCGTATTCCAGTGAGCCAGAGTGAGGCAAAAAATAATGCCATGCTTGTAGAAACTAAATAAAGTAAGTGGATCACGCGCGTGCTGATGCGCCAATTCAACCATTGAGTCATATCTCCACCTTGCCACAAGAGCCAAAGGATAAGGGCGGTGCTGGCAACCAGAAGTTGCAATCCAAAACGAAGCCAGGCTTTTTGACGATGGAAATAACCTTGTCGATTTAACAAATAAAATAAGCAGCCGGCGTTTACATAAGCCGCAATGGTTGTTGCTAAGGCGAGGCCCATATGTGCGAAAGGTTTGATTAAAATTAAGTTTAATAGCATGTTTGTCACTAATGCGATAACGCCGACTTTAACGGGCGTTTTAATATCTTGGCGAGCATAAAAACCGGATGCGAATATTTTAATTAACATAAACGCTGGCACGCCTAATGCAAATGCCATTAAACTTTTGCGTGCCATCAAGACATCGTGGCTACTAAACTGTCCGTTTTTAAATAAGGTTGCAATTAACGGTCCCGCTAAAATTAATAAGCCAATCGCTGCGGGAATACTGATTAACAAAATCAAACGGATCCCCCAATCGAGACTCGCGCTATAAGCGTGATCATCTTTATCCGCTGCTTTTCGTGATAAATGCGGCAAAATAACTGTTGCAATTCCGACGCCAAAAACACCGAGGGGAAAATTCATGAGTCGGTCAGAAAAATACAACCATGACACACTGCCAACCGGTAAAAATGAAGCGAACAAGGTATCCATTAATAAATTAATTTGCGCAACTGAAACGCCAAATAATGCTGGCAACATGAGTTTTAAAACGCGCCCAACCCCTTTGTCACGCCAATTAATTCGCGGCCGCACCAATAAACCTTTTTGATATAAAAAAGGCAATTGAAATAACAGCTGTACGATACCAGCGATAAAAACACCCCAGGCCAAGGCTTCGACCGGCTGTTTAAAATAGGGAGAGAAATAAAGTGCCGCCACGATCAAACAAACATTTAATAGCACGGGTGTAAAAGCCGGCACGCCAAAACTATCGTAGGTATTTAACACCGCACCCGCCATTGCGGTCATCGAAATAAAAAGTAAATACGGAAACGTGATCCGCAACATATAACTCGCGAGCTGATAACGCGTCGGATCATGTAAAAAACCCGGCGCAAAAATCATCACAATGATTGGAGTTGCAACCACAGCAATTGCCGTCACCAGAAATAATACCGAAAATAAATTACCCGCAATATGCGATAAAAACAATTTTTCTTCAGCCGGTGTTTTCGTTTCTTGATACTCAGATAAGATCGGCACAAACGCTTGTGAAAAAGCCCCTTCAGCAAAGAGTCGACGCATAAAATTAGGAATTTTAAACGCCACTAAAAAAGCATCGACCGCCGCACTCGCACCAAATAAATGCGCAATAATAATATCACGCACAAAACCTAACACACGCGATAGCATCGTCATTGACGATACCAACGTGGTTGATCGCAATAAACTGCGGCGCTTAATCACTGTTCGTGTTTGTTCAGTCATAATTAAGCGAGTGTCACTTTAGCAATACGACGCTTACCGACTTGGTAAATATGCGTTGAATCACGTTCAATCATTAAGGTCGGATCCGATATTTTTTCACCGTCGATTTTCACCGCCCCTTGTTTTACCATTCGCCGTCCATCAGACGTTGTATTAGTTAAACCGGCTTGTTGCAATACATTTCCAATCATGAGTTTTGCATCAGCACAATTAACCGTAACTTCGGGAATTTCATCCGGCAGTTGTCCTTTTTGAAAACGTTGCACAAAATTTTCATGCGCTTTATTCGCGGCCTCTTGATTATAAAAACGAGCAACGATTTCTTGAGCAAACGCAATTTTAATATCGCGAGGGTTCGCCCCTTGTTTGACATCCTCACGCCATTGCGTAATTTCCTCATGGGATCGAAAACTCAATAAATCAATGTAGCGCCACATTAGCTCATCACTGATCGACATTAATTTTCCAAAAATCTCATCCGGCGCTTCATTAATACCGATATAATTACCCAGCGACTTCGACATTTTATTAACACCGTCCGTCCCTTCTAATAACGGCATCATGATAACAACTTGTGGACGTTGACCCGCTTGCTTTTGCAATTCACGTCCCACCAATAAATTAAAACGCTGATCGGTACCACCCAATTCAACATCCGCTTTCATTTCAACTGAGTCATGCCCTTGAATCAACGGGTATAAAAATTCATGAATGGCAATCGGTTGCCCGCCTTTATAGCGCTTATCAAAATCATCACGCTCTAACATGCGAGCGACAGTAGAATTTGCAGCCAAGCGAATCAAGCCCGCCGCATCCATTTTCCCCATCCACTCTGAATTAAAATAAATTTTTGAGCGTTCGCGATCTAAAATTTTAAAGACTTGGTCAGCATAAGACTCCGCGTTTTTTAAGACATCCTCTTGTGTCAGAGGCTTACGCGTGACATTTTTACCCGTCGGATCGCCTATCATGCCAGTAAAATCGCCGATTAAAAAACAAACCTCATGGCCTAGATCTTGAAACTGCTTCAATTTGTTTAACACCACCGTATGCCCCAAATGAATATCCGGTGCCGTCGGATCAAAACCCAACTTAACCCTTAAGGTTTCACCTTTTTCTAGGCGCTCTTGTAAGTCTGCTTCAAGCAAAATTTCTTCGGTGCCACGTTTTAAGATGGCCACTGCATCGGTAATTTCAGACATTTCTAACCTTACTCCAATTGATTTTTATTCCACATCACTGTATCTTTCATCGTTAATTTATTGCGTTTACACGAATTAGATGGACTATAAACACTTAGCATACCGCAACCGCTTTAAGGATATCGTTAAACAGCCTTTATTTATAAGCCTGATGACTATCCTCGCCACCTTCATTGCCTTATTTTTATGGCAATTTCAACAGCCATTAACCCACCAAGTTCAAACAAAACCACTAATTCTGCCGACCCAAGTCATTAAGCCACACACCCAAACACTACAGTGGTCTCGCGTTATCGTAAAAAACGGCGATACACTCACAAGCATTTTGCAACGATTTGGATTCCACGCCAAACTCGTTGAGGCACTTGTCGACGCAGGCCCTCAAGCCAAAGCACTGATGAATCTTGAGCCCGGCCAGCATCTACGACTCGGCATCGCTCACCATCAATTACAGCAACTCACCTATGTTAAATCCGCTAATTTGGTGATTGAGCTACAAAAACAAGGCGAGCATTATACCGCAACCAAAAAACAACGTCAGCTGGATGCGCATGAACATTTTGTAATTGGCACAATTAAACATTCACTGCTCCAAGCAGCCAGCCAAGCCAAGCTCCCCACAAGTTATGTCTATCAGATCGCGAAAATATTCGCTTGGGATATCGATTTTCATAAAGATATTCGTCCCGGTGACCAATTTATTGTGATTTATGAAGACTTTTATCTAGGTGATGAAAAAGTCGGTGAAGGCCCCATACTGGCTATTGAGTTTATTAATCAAGACAAAACCTACACCGCCATTCGCTATAAAAATACCAAAGGCCATACTGACTACTACAACCCCAACGGTTTTAGCCTCCACAAAGCCTTACTGAGAGCACCGCTTAAGTTTAACCACATTAGCTCTCGCTTTACCTACCATCGTTTTCATCCCATCTTAGGGATCACGCGGCCGCATTATGGCGTCGATTACGCAGCAAAAATGGGCACACCAGTGATTGCCGCTGGCGATGGTAAAGTCATCTTAGCAGGTCGCGATGGCGGCTACGGTAACACAATAAAAATCAAACATAATCGAAAATATATGACGCTCTATGCCCATTTGTACCGATTCGCCAAAGGCATTAAACGCGGCACAAGGGTCAAGCAAGGCCAAGTGATTGGTTATGTTGGGCGCAGCGGTCTAGCCACCGGCCCACATTGTCATTACGAAATCCGAAAAAACAACCATCCAGTCAGCCCATTGAAAATACGCCTACCGAATTCAAATCCCATCGCAAAACGCAACCGCGACGACTTCTTAGCAACATCGAAACGCTTATTAGCAGAATTACAACTCTACCAAGAATCCCCATCGGCCTAATCATATAAAACCTATTTTTCTAAGTTCGCTGCGTTCGAAGAACCGCTGCCCGCAAGCTCACCGCGTGGGCTAAGCTTTTCAGGGACGTCAACGGCCAAGCAGCGATTCCCGGCGAAGCCGGGAAAGCCAGTATGACAATGGGTTAGCACCATCAACAAATTAATTTTTCGCACAATATTCAGTTTTGTCACTATCAA
>DAOUQR010000200.1 GCA_030625525.1 Pseudomonadota bacterium
AGTGGCTCATCAAACAAGAATAATTCAGGCTCACGAACCAAGGCTCGACCAATCGCAACACGTTGACGTTGTCCACCGGATAAAGCACTAGGTTTGCGATCCAAATATTGACTAATCTGTAATAACTCTGCCGTTTCTTGAACTCGCTCACGAATCGCTTGTTTCCTAAATTTACGCATTCGCAAACCATAAGCCATGTTATTAAAGACAGTCATATGCGGGTAAAGTGAATAATTTTGAAAGACCATCGCAATGTTTCGATCTTTAGGCTGGAGGTTGTGGATAGGACGTTTATTCAAGGTGATGTCACCTCCGCTGGCCGTTTCTAAACCTGCAATAATCCGGAGTAAAGTTGATTTTCCGCAGCCCGAAGGACCGACAACCACGACAAATTCACCCGGGTGAATCGGCAAGTCTAGCGGATGCAGAACAGGCGTTTCACCGAAGGATTTACTTAACTGTGTAATAACTAATTCACCCATAATTTATTTCTCCGGGGATACCAGGCCTTTTTCAAATAAGCGTTGTAATAAAATAATAACCAGCACGGGAGGGATCATTGCGAGTAGCGCTGTTGCCATGATCACATTCCATTGTGGGATTTGATCCGCAACACTCGCTAATTCTTTGATCCCCATTACAATAGTTGCCATATGACTTTGGGTGGTGATCACTTGTGGCCATAAATATTGGTTCCAGCCATAAATAAACATGATAATAAATAAGGCTGAAATATTCGTTTTCGATAACGGTAAAAGAATATTCCATAAAAAGCGTAATGGGCCGGCGCCATCTAATCGAGCGGCATCCGATAAACTTTGCGGTATGGTTAAGAAAAACTGACGAAATAAAAATGTTGCTGTTGCTGAAGCCATCAACGGCAGAGTTAATCCAGTCATACTATTGAGTAAATGCAGGTCAGCAATCACCGTAAACGTCGGGACGATCCTCACTTCAACCGGTAGCATCAGTGTGATAAAAATCATCCAAAAGCATAATTTTCGAAATGGAAATTCAAAATAAACAATCGCAAAGGCAGATAACAGTGCCAGTATGATTTTTCCGACCGCAATGATCAGAGCCATCAGTAAACTATTCCACAACATCGGTGCCAAGGCTTTATCACCGGTCGCGGCGGAGCCTTGTGTGAGTATTTGCCAAAAATTATGGAAAAAGTGATGTCCAGGGATCAGTGGGATCGGTGCTTTTAATAATTCAGTATTCGTATGTGATGCAGCATCAAAAGCCATATAAATAGGCAACAGCACCAGAAATAATAAGGCGATCAAAATGGCATGGATGAGCATTTGACGACTCGCAGGTCTCATGAGTAATGCACCTTTTTATCTAAATAACGAAACTGCACCATTGTTAATCCGATGACAATCAACATGAGTATCACAGATTGTGCAGCGGATCCGCCTAAATCCAAACCGACAAAACCATCCTGATAGACTTTATACATGAGAGTATTAGTCGCATTTGCCGGCCCTCCCCGCGTGATCACTTGTATCACCCCAAAGGTATCAAAGAAGGCATAAATCAAATTCATAACAAATAAAAATATCGATGTTGGCGCAAGCAATGGAAATATAATACTACGAAATCGTTGCCACGCACTCGCGCCATCTAATTCTGCTGCTTCAATCAAGGTATGAGGAATGGCATATAACGCCGCTAAATAAAAAATAAAATTGTAACTGAACTGCTGCCAACTGGCGGCAAATACGATTAAGAAAAAGGCTTGCAAAGGATTTAATAAATAATTCCAGGCTAAGCCTAGCATTTGAAGCGGATGCGCAATCACACCCACAGACGGATTAAATAAAAATCGCCAAAGTATCCCTGCAACAGCTGGGGCGATTGCGTACGGAATAATAAATAAGGTTTTATACCACTGCCCGCCTCGTTTTAAACGCATCACTAAATAAGCGATAAAAAGTCCAAGGGATAGAGTTACACCGGTCACCAACAAGCTATAAATCAGAGTAATGATTAAGCTTTTTATATAAGTAGGATCTTGAAATAAGTATTTAAAATTCATTAGCCCTGCAAAACGCTGGTGAATACCAAAGGCGTCCCCTTGCATCAGCGATTGTTTTAATGCCTCGAATGACGGCCATAAAAAAAACACGATCGTCACGGCGATCTGGGGCATGACCAGCAGTAAGGCAAGCCATTTTTGTTTAAATACACCGTGTGTTTTCACCGAACTAATTTCCTTCTGCAATAAATGGGGTCAGGTCTTAGACCTAACCCCAATCAGCACCGCCTAGCTTGCGCTTTCAGTTAAACTGAAAACGTTTTAGCAAATTATCATCTTGTCGTATCGCAAGCGCTAAAATTTTTATAATATCAGATTGATTCACTAAGATAGCCTCAATCGCATCATTATTATTTTGCCGAATCTGTGGCATATACCCCAGCCGAATGCCACGTGATGCATCCGTTTCTGGTTTAGAATTAATTTCTTGAATAGCCACACGAGCCCCAGGATTGCGCTTATAAAAACCATGTTGTTCACTCAGTTGATTTCCGGCCAATGTCACGCTCATATAACCGCTGCGCTGTTGCCATTGTGCCTGTATGCCAGGCTTGAGCAAAAACTTTAAAAATGTAGCGGCCCCTTTATATTGAGATTGAGAATGCCCCGTCAATACCCATATCGCCGAGCCACCAATGATGGAATTATAAGGGGCACCTTTAACTTGTGGCCAATAAGGTAGGCGAGAAACGCCCACCGTGTTACTCATTAACTTATTCAAATCGATATAAGAACCGGATGATTGTATTAACATGGCGCATTGTTTTGCAGTGAAAAGTGCGGTGGCATCATCTTCACGACCACCGTATTTAAAAATACCTTGGTGTTGCCAATCCGCCAACTTAGATAAATGCATGTTTAAAAGCGGATGATCGAATTCGATTTTTGTCGACGCGCCTTCAAATCCATTTTGTTTATTCGCATAGAGTAAATTGTGGATCGCTAAAAAATTTTCAATCTGAGTCCACGAAGGCCAGGTTGTCGTGAACCCACAAGAAACCCCTACCCGCTTCAATTGACGGCTGACTGCAACCACCTGCGGCCACGTTCGAGGGGGATGCGCCACATCTAAACCTGCTTTTTTGAATAAACTTTTATTATAAAAAAGTACCGCCGTTGACACACTAAAAGGCAAGGCTAAAAGCTGCTGATGGGTATCAGAATAATAATTTCGCATGGTGGGATAGATAGCGCGAGAGCCAATTTGAATCCCCGTCTTCTTCTCTAATTGATAGACCGGCACCACAATACCGTTAGGATGAAGCATCGTTGCCGTACCCACTTCTGATATTTGCACGAGTACAGGTTGTTGTTTAGCACGAAA
>DAOUQR010000133.1 GCA_030625525.1 Pseudomonadota bacterium
GCATCTATTTGTAACGTGTGCATCCATCTTTTCACTCCCCTTCTTGTTCTAACTCGCCTATAATCAACGCATTTAAAGGCCAGTCGAGAATCTTATGCCACAGGCCAAATTGCCCATCGGGGTGCAAGAGTTTGAAAACCCAATTAGTTTATAACTTGGTTTCAGCTGGCACGCCCTCTTTTTTATCACGCCCACGGCGCTTTGGTAAGTCTGTATTGATCTCAACGTTTGAGTCGCTGTTTCTAGCCAAGCGTGAATTTTTCAAAGGTTTTCAGTTTTACGCCTATTAGACAGTGGGAAATTCAACGCTCATTGGTTTGAATGAGGCACGCCAACCTTTCTAATCGACATGATCAAGCAGCGTGAGTTCGATGTGATGCAAATAGCTTTAACACCTTCGAAGTTGATAACATCACCATTTTACCGCAGCTTTATCCAACCGGTTATTTAACCATCAAAAATTACGAGCCCATATTAAATACTTTCCAACTAGGCTACCCCAACCGCGAAGTCAGTGAAGCATTTTCATTAAGCCTGATCCGTTATTTTTCCACAGCAGAAGCTGAAAGCACCAATTACGTCACCGAGATTTGTCAAAATTTACTTGACCCTGTCTGGAACAGAGAGGAGTTTTTTGACCGTATGGATCGCTTGCTGGCATTAATGCCTTATGATTTATTTATTAAACAAGAAAAACATTATCAAAATTTATTTTATTTAATCTTCAAACTCGCCGGCATTAAAGTGTCAGCCGAAGTGCACACTCAACGCGGCCGCGTGGATGCATCAATCGAAATGCATAATAAAATTATTATTTTTGAATTTAAGCTAGATAAAACCGCCAAAGTAGCAATTGAACAAATCAAACAAAAAAAATATTATGAAAAATTTAGTGACTCTAACTTGCCAATTTATCTTGTCGGCATAAATTTTAATAGCCAATCTCGCAGTGTTGATGATTGGTTATCAGTCGGGGACTGACCCTGAAGTACTACAGTAACCCCAACAGTCTTTGCAATCGTAGCAAAGACTGCTGTCGCTTTATTTATATCTTGATAAAGGATAATTAAAATCCTTAATTACATAGTATAGCTAACGCTACTCTGATCAGCGTTATCTATTTTCTCGGAAGCTAATGCTTCAGCCTTACTGATCTGCTTCTCAATTTCATCTCTAGATCTTGGTGCACGTTGAACATCCCGCATAGTGAACTTGTCTAGATTATTCATTGGATTTGTTCTTCTTCCTTCGTTATCAGTCGGAAGGGCTTCTAAAAATTTATAATCAAATAACACACCATCCATATAAACTGGAATTTCTGGAATTGCATGTGAAATAGGGCAACATAAAGATTCATCCTCTTCTAAGCCGAGTCGTTCAAATGCAGCGGGATAGGTTTCTTTTTGATTTTCAAAACCCTTTAAATATCTAATAAGAGGATCCTTCATTTTGTTCTTCTGTTTCTTCTTCTTTCCGCTGCCGAATGTGACATCTCCCATGGTTATCGTATCTGCAACCCAACCGTTATTCTGGCCACCGATGGTTATAGAGCCGCCGCTGGAAGTCTTATAACGTGTGCCGGTAGTCTTGTCTGATTGAAACATTTTCTATGTACCTCTTAAAAATTATAAAGCGTCAATATTTTATCCGTGCTTTATTAAGGCGTGACGCGCTCACCGAAATAAATTCGTTAATTACACCCATAATGAAATAGGGCGTGTGGTTTTTTAAACCACCGTATTAACCATATCAACATTAACATTGATGGGCAAAATTTTACCACGAAGTTCACCAATAAGCAAGCAATAATCAAAAATAAATGGAAAATAATCGCTCAAGCGCAACTGTGATCATCTGAAGAGCATGTCTAGCGATCATTCATTTAGGCGTTAGAAATATTGGCTCTATGAAGATTTGAGTGGGTAACAATCCGCTTTCCACGTTATTCCGCGGTCAAGCATAATTTTGCCCAATCACAATTGGCCGGGTGGGGTCAGGTCAGGTCATCACAACAGCCAACTCCACAAAGATTTTCAGTTATTTAAAGTATCGAAGAAATTCAGCATCACTGGATGTACCTAATACACTTAATTGTTCTTGTGTTACTTTTTTATCAACGTCAGCTTCTTGAACTTTTTCTCGTAACTATCGATAAAGCCCTTTTTCAGCTAAAGCTTTTAAGGTTTTTTTGTATCCTCTTTGTGACTCAAATTTCGGCTTGAAAAAATTTGAGACTAACTTTAGACGAATAAATTGCTGACATTGTTTTGCCGCTTTAGAGAGACCATCAAACTTTGTGACAATCCATTCTAAATAGGGATAGTCCTCGTTATAACAATAAACTCGATGTATATTCTCCGGCCTGTCTGAAAAAATAAAAAATCGCGTGTCATTTTTCAGCAGTACCCATTGATCGGGTTTAAGTCCCGACAAGCGTAACGATTTCATGTAAGTAACATTATAGTTTTTCAAAAAAATTGAGAGTGGATTTGCTAATCCTGAAATAGGATAATACTGTGGCAAACGAGTAAGATGAACACCGAACTGATTTAATGTAGGAAATTCTCGTCGAAACATTCGCAAACCGTTGGCGTAATTTGGGCAAACAATCCGTTCATTCAACACCGATTTACTCTTGCAAAAAACTTCAATCGGATCGTCTGTCACTGTTTTTTTTGTCGCAGAAATAGGAATGATCTTCACATCTGAAAATTTTTCTTTAACCAGACTTACAAGATGATAAGGAACCATAACCGCAAGTATATTTTTAATATCTACACTACCATTGACCTGCCTGACCTCATGAAACAACCCATCCTCGACTTTAGAGTTAGGTAACGCCACAGTCATTATATCATCCATAGAAGTGACTAACTGTTGATTTGGCACTGAGTGTGTAAAGAGTTTTTCGAGTTTAAAAACAAAAACAATTGAATTAAGCGCCGACCAAGATAATTCAAGCGGTGTATAGTATTTAAATTCTCGCTCTAATGAGATCGCCAACATACCTTCTTTTGTCTGATAGCCTAAGGCATCAAACGCAGCGTTTTCTTTTCCTGGCATTAATTTTACTTGATTGTGGCAAAATAGCTTGGTTTGTTCACTGGATTTAAGCGCACCTCGGATCGAAGACTTTTGGGGAACAGTAAGGCCGAGAAGTCTGATGGAGCAAAGGATATCTAAAACGTGATCGTCAAACTCTTTATTAAAACTGTACAAAATTGAATGCCTCTAGAATAAATAACTCGAAAAACAACTGATGCGATAAGCTGCAAATCATACGGATTGAGCTTCTGCCTGTCAATTTCCGCACTAGATTTACAAGCCAATTTTGGGTAGAGTTTGCGTTTCAAAACTTACGATTGCGCATTGTAAATCAGCACGCCGAGTGTCCAATCGATGTCATTTCCATTAATCGTGCTTGTTTGTATAACAGATTGATCTTCTGCTAAACCGTAGCCTTTAGTTAATAGGCTGGAATGATAAGCCGCATTGAAACAGAGTTGAAAAAGAAAGGGATCATTGACGTCTTGTTTGGTCAGTGACTGCCAATCTGTTCCACAAACCGCCTCACCTTTTGACTCTAACTGATAAGGGGTAAATTCATTGCCTAAGCCTATTGGTTTTGAAACCGCTTCAGAATGATATCCCGAGATAACGTACACGGGCATATTTGCGGGCATATTATGGGGCGTTTGTCGTGCGACATGATGTACTGCGTTAATCAATCGAGCGGTGTCACGTTGACATAGTGCAAATTTACCCTTGGCTTTATAGCCGTTTGGTAATTGATAATTCACTGGGAAGCACGCTGCATCATTTGCAAATTGATTGCGTGCCTGATCTTGTCCTAAACCAAGATAGCTGTGTGAATATAATTGAATATTGCGGCTGCCGAGTTTTAATGAGAGTAAATCTTGTGACTGTGCATTTGTAGACTCTTTCATTTCATAAGCAATTTCAGTTGAAGCGCCACCCATGTCGAGTACCGCTGCTGTGCTTTTATTCGATTGCAAATCGCCGATTAAATAATTAACGGCTAGCCAATCAAATGCGCCTTCCCACTGCCCTGATACAGTCGCTACCTTTTTGATATCGTATTGAGTATTGTTTTCAAGCCAATGTTTTATCGATTGGTATGTCTGTTGTTGTTGATCTTGCGAAACCAATCGCATACCCGCTGTCGCGTAGAAATAAACAGGCGTGTGTGTTGGAACTGAGGTGGGTATCCCAGAGACTAATGGCGTTAAATAGTTGGCCACTGTTTGGGCATCGCTTTTGATATTTTCGATCCCGGGTTTTACTTTTGAATGAAACGCGGTTTTAATATCGATGGGCAAGCCAGTTTTAAGATCTTTTTGGTATTGATAAACATAAAGTCCAGTATGCGAACTTCCCGCATCCACCACGATCATATAGTGATTATTTG
>DAOUQR010000121.1 GCA_030625525.1 Pseudomonadota bacterium
ATTACAGCGTTACTACAAAAAAACACACGACCCGATGTTTTTACAAGGCACGGCGAAATTACTTAAACAAACGGGATCGGTTAAACAAGAACTGCTCGTATTACAACAGTACGCGCGTGAGCATGGTCAGCAATTGTGGCAGGTTGTGAATCAAGCGGATGCTTTTGTCAGGCAAGGGGAGATCGACAAAGCGATTGACCTCCTGTCGCAACACAAAAAGCTTGCCAAAGATGCACTGCCATATTGGCGCTTGTATGCGGATTTAAGTTTTTCAGCGGGTAAAGTGAAGCAATCTAAACGTGCCTACACGCATGTTTTGTCGTCAAAATCAGCGCGTGAAATGGACTACATACGTTATCTTTCATTGGTCGGTGAGAAGGATCCAGAGCAAGCTTATGCGATTGCAAAACGGGCTTGGCAGCGTTTTCATAGCGCTCAGTTTATGATGAAGATGTTGCAAATGGGGATCCTGTTGCAGCGCTATCAAGAGCTCGCTCATTTTTTATTACAAGTGACGTCCAAACAAGCTGTGAGTCTCGGACAGTCGCCATTTTATTGGAGTGAGCAAGCCCGTGTATGGCGGCACTTAGGTGACCAGCAACGTGCACTTAAAGCGTATCAACGTGGCTTAGCCCGATTTCCTCATTGGCGAATGCTACAAGAAGATTATCTCTGGTACCTGATTGATAACCGTCATGTTGCATTATTGACGCGTTTATTACAGCAACATGAAGCGCAATGGCAACATAATAACAAGATGAAATTATTGTTGGCACAAGCCAATTTAATCTTGGGGCGTCGCACACGTGCAATGTTTTATTATCAGCAATTATTGCGATCCAATCCACATAATTTGGTATATCTGGTTCAAATAGCGGACTTGCTTGAGCAGATGGATTTTCCAGAACAGGCTGTGTTAATTCGTCATTATGCGTGGCGTTTAGCGCAAACGATGGATGTCATGAAAACGACGGATGTGACGCAATCCTGGTTGCAACTCACGCAAGAGTTTGGATCGGGTGATGCGAATTTGCTGGGTTTGGATAAACTCAGACAAACTAATATGGCGGCCTACCAAGACTATCTATTGGCTTGGGCGCTGCGATTTGAGCATTATGATTTGGCGCTGATGCTTAAAGCTCAGTTAGGGAAACAAACGCCGCCTTGGGCAGCCTTAAATATAGCTTTGCGTCGTAATGACATGCCTGAGTTGGCGCAGTTGATTAAAACACCGGGGCAACTCCCTTGGCGTGACCGGGTGACTGCTTTTTCTAAATTAATGGCACCGCGACGGGCGCTTGATTATTTATATAAAGGATTGGAAGAGCATCCTAACGACAGTGAACTTTATCAACAGACCGTTGATTGGATGGAAACTTATGCTGATACGCTTTATGGCGCGGGTGGTTATAAACGTTTTGGAGAATTGCGCGGACCCATTGCTGACTTTAAGTTTCGAAAATTTATCTGGGGGCGTTTTGCGCTTACACCTTATTGGTCTATATGGCGTTTACACGACCGTGTGACAACTGATTTCAAAGATATTCCTGAAAAAGACCAACGCTTTGGCATTGAGTTACTGTCCATCAAAAATCGCTCCCGTACACGTATTGTATTAGGGGGACGTAATGCGGTGATGACGTTTCCAACGGCGGCGGTTTATTACCAATATCAGTGGGATCCACGTACTCAGCTTAATTTGTTGGTGGGCTTTAACCAATTGAGTGAAGACAGTACTGCGTTGCGTTTAATTGGTGTGCGCGATGAATTACAAATTGATCTCCAGCATAATATTAATCGTTCTAACAGTGTGTTATTTCGCACATGGCTTGATGAAGTGAGAGACCAGTATCGTGATCGCATTACCGATCATACCGGGTTTTATCTTGAGGCGAACCACAAATTGCAATTAGCGTACCCGGATATCACCGTGGCTGCCTATACCAACATCGACTATTACTTTAGACCCAAAGCAATAGCCCTGCGTGTGAGGCGAATTGTCGCAGATACGGCTTCACCAACGCTACCGAATGGATTATTTCTGCCGATCAGTTCAAATCAATACGGTGTGCGCGTTTATTTTGGTGAAAATCTACGAACACAATACCATCAATGGTGGCGACCGTTCGCCAGCGGCGCTTATTTTTATGATTCCTCTAATGGGGAAGGCTATGAATTTGACGTCGGGATCTCTGGGCGTGTTTTTGGACGAGATCATTTGGCGTTTTATTTGAATCAATCAGAAAGTTTGGTTCAACAAGGCGGCTTGAATCGGAGATTGTTAATGAGCTATCGAATGTACTTTGTGTAAAGCAGACATCAGTAGCTGGGCCGTGACTATTTTGATAACATCGCATCAAACCATAAGGACGTGACATGAAAAAAATACTGAGTCTTATCTGCATCTTTTTAATATTGACAGCCTGCTCGACGGTTAAATACACGCGTAGCCCTAAGATTGATGCGCGAGGCGCATGGGCAGTTGTTGATTTTAATAACCACACGGTGACCCCAATGGCGGGTGCGCGGGCCGCGTCAATTTCTGATAGTCTGGTTCGTGCTCGCGGTGTGAACAATCTTATTTACAAATCCTTTAATCAACAGGATAAAGCGCTACCTTTGATGAACACTGGGGTGAGCCGCAGTGAAATCATTCAATGGGCCAGCCGCAATAATATCCGCTATGTGCTAACTGGTGACGTTAACGAATGGCGTTATAAAGTTGGGATTGATGGTGAACCAGTGGTTGGTGTGAGTTTACGTATTATCGACGTGCCGAATCATCATGTGATTTGGTCCAGTGTGGGTAGCCAGAGTGGCCATGTCAGACAGGCTGTGAGTATGATCGGACAGCAGTTGATTGCACGCCTATTAACACACGCACGCATTGCTTAATATGAATTGGCTTACGCAACGTTTTTCTTCACAATGGATTGGCTGGCTAGAAAGTATTCTAGCCATGCTGATTGTTATTGGCTGCGCGCAGTATTGGCGTCCCCATGATCCTTTCTTTTTAAATGCGCCATTTCCATGGCTTTGGTTTATACCGATTTTGATGGCTTTGCGTTATGGCATTGGGCCTGGCTTAGCGTCTGTTGTTGTTTTGGTCGGGGCCTTTATTTGGCATGAGGCGGCGCACAATTTAGAGCTGTATTACAACCGAATGTATTTATTAAGCGGTTTTATTTTAACCTTAGTGTGTGCTGAATTTCGAGCGTATTGGTCGATTCGCATTAAACGGGCAGAAGCGATCAAAGATTATGCTGAATACCGTTTGGATATGTTGGCGCGCTCTTATTACTTAGTTCGGTATTCGCACGATCATTTAGAGCAAAGTTTGATTAGCAAACCTGTGACCTTGCGGGCTGCGATGACGGATCTGCGTCGCTTGTTACGACAGCCGGATCTTGCACAAGCAGAAGTTTGGCAGGAATTTTTAGCCTTACTCAGTTATTACTGCTCACTTGAGAGTTGCGCACTTTATTTATGTCAGAATAATAAATTTAAACAGCAAGCAATTGCATTTATTAAAGCATCAAATTTACTTGATCAGGACGACCCGTTATTTGAGCACGCCATTGAAACTCAACAGACAGCTTATCACGCAAAATATTCCTATCTGGATGAGAAAAAAGGTAACTATTTAATTGCAGCCCCTTTGATAACCAGTGAAAACCAATACTTTGGTATGTTAACTGTTTCCGGAATGGCTTTTTTAAATTACACCGAAGAAAATATTGAATTATTAATGGTTTTGTTGAGTTATTTCGCTAATCAAAGTGTTGCGATTGAACAATCGAAAGATCTCATTAATAAATTCACACACATGCCCGCAGATTTTGCAGCTGAAGTCATCAAGCTTCAAGCTTTGGATAAAGATATTAAAGTTAATTCGCACGTGATTGCGTTTTATTTTCCTAAAAATGATAAGCAAAATCAGTCCGTTGACTTAATTAAAGAACAACAACGCGGCCTAGATTTTAGTTGGGAATTTAAATCAAATGATGATGCCATTGTTTTAGTGATTTTGCTGCCGTTTACCAAGGTTAAAGCGGTGCAAGGCTATCTTGATAGAGTCGATAGATTGTTGATGGAGTCTGCTAGCATTCGTTTGAATCACAATTCGATTCAAACGAAGTATATTAAATTGGCCAGTGATAAGGTTTTAGAACAGCAATTAATGCAGGTGATCAACTTCCATGATTAATATCAAAAGATGGAGTGTTTATTGTTTTTTACTCGAACTGGAAGCGGTTGGCGCACTTCTTTCTCACTATCCTGCGAATACGAAGTTTTTGCTGTTTTCACTGGGGCATATTTCGGGGAGTGTGATTGCGGCTTTTCTACTCTGGAAATTTTTACCAAAAAAGCTACGTAAACCACGCTTACTTATTTTAGGATTGATTTTTGGGATTTGTTTATTTATCCCGATTATTGGCCTTGGGATGTTGCTGGTTATAACCATTGCGCTGCATTTTAAATTTAATCAGACGCAATTGAACAAGTATAAAACGGCGGCTGTCCCTTATTTTATTCCTGAGAGTACGCGCCGCACCAGTAAGTTTGGGGTTGGGGGGGCGCGTGCAAAAATATTTAATAATCAACTGCCGATAAAGTTGCGCACAGAAGCATTGCTTGCGATTAATCAATTACAC
>DAOUQR010000102.1 GCA_030625525.1 Pseudomonadota bacterium
CATATCTTAAAAAATCCAAACACCGGTAAAGACATTATCATTAAAGATGTGATTGCTGATGCATTTTTACAGCAAATTTTATTACGTCCAGGTGATTACGATGTGATCGCGACCATGAATTTGAATGGCGATTACATCTCGGATGCATTGGCAGCTCAAGTGGGTGGAATTGGGATCGCTCCCGGCGCGAATTTAGGCGACTCGATTTCTGTCTTTGAAGCAACCCATGGCACAGCACCTAAATACGCAGGGAAGAATAAAGTGAATCCAGGTTCATTAATTCTGTCTGCTGAAATGATGTTACGTCATATGGGTTGGAATGAAGCGGCTGATTTGATCATCAAAGGTATGGCCGGTGCGATTGAAGCGCATACGGTGACTTATGATTTCCACCGTTTATTAGATGAGGGAACATTATTAAGTACCTCTGACTTTGGTGATGCTGTTATCAAGCACATGTAATGCAATTAATGTATACGGCCTCTAGCAATTGCAAGAGGTCGTACTACACTAATCATTCTGAGATTGTAACCCTGCTCTGCTGTTCCCTTACTTGTCCAATAATAAATGTCTTTAAAGTGTTTTAGATTTAACTCTTGAGCAACAAAGTTTTCGGTAAGGGCGCCCTTAAATTCTTGAAATAAGGCATTGCCTTGCATCTAAAAATTCAAAAAAGCTCATCGGTGCTAATTCTAAAAAATTAACCTTACCGACCACGATCCATGTGTTGTTCCTCGTGTTTTGAATGAAACCCAACAAAATTCGTTTGAATATTGTTAGAATCGCAACGTTTTGATAGGGAGTTAATCGATTATAGCTAGGTTTATTGCGATAAACAATCAGCAAGGTGTTAAAAAGCCTAGTATTGAGTGATTCTGATTTAGGTTGCAACCCAGAAATAACGCCTTTTTATTGGGTTTAAAGCATAAAAGGTGTATATCACTCATTTCGTTAAGCTTTATTTAAGGTTTGTGTGTTAAATTTGTTGTATCAATAGAATAGGAGAATGCGGATGACATTTATTGACTACTTAAAAAATCTCGCCTTTCAGTTCAACAAACACAAAGAGCGTTTTCAAAACAGTCCGATAGCACCGATGACTGACGATGATTTTGAAAAAGATAAAAACAATCCTAACAGTTTGTTAAATAAGATCATGAATGTGGTTGCCGCCATGAATCATTATTGGGATGATTTTTATGAGCGTGTGGCTAAAGAAACCCATCTATCTAAGACGTCAGTGATGGCCGCATTGCCCAAAGATGAAAAGTCATTGTGGGATAAACTCCGTGATGTGGTCGAAAAAGTGGATGCCAGCCTAGCCGTAAAAGTTAGCACTGTGGTTGCTAAGTTTGAAAATGCGTTGAGTCATTTCTCACTGTCGATGTCGAAGCATCAATCCCTTGTTTTTGAGCGTCAACAGGTTCAACAACAAATAGATGTGTTAGAAGCTGAGCGTGATGAAACACAAAATCAATTACATGAACAAGTTGCCCGACTTTGCCAACGATATGAGATTGCTGTACCCCCGCTAGGCTGTGATCAACACACAAGGCTTCAAGAAGCCGTACTCGAATCAGCACAGGAACAACACGCTGGGAAGGCTTATGATCTATTCATGAGGTTAACACCGACTAGTCGTGCCAGTGTAGAAGAGGCTGCAAAAGAGCATTTTAAAGATGAGTTATCGGATGGCTGTAGTTTTCAGAGCTTACTGCGTTCCAGCCAGCATACCCATGTTCGCGGTGCGTTTATGTTTTTACATGGATTAGCGCAAGCACAGGCGACGGGCGTGCCGGAACAGGTCTTTGATCATGAATCGGTTGCTGCGATATTCAGCCAATTTTCACGTGGTCAAATTGGCTTTAACTTGATGAAATGTCAGATGGCACTGGGTAAATTAACGGGCCGAGCCAATGATCTGGATCAACAAATTGAAACCTCACACAAAGAATTGACCTCACACGCTCAGGAATTATTGGATACACACAGTGCATTTGCGAAAATCACGGGTTTAGAAGTGATTAATACGAATGTTGAAAATTTGTTGATGCAAGCCCATCAAACCGCATTGCCAACGCCGACTCCTAGCTCATCGTCAACGTGAACGCTTACCCTCCAGCAGTTCTCAATTCTGCCTAAACATCCATCGAGGTTTTCACTAAGTACAGGAAAAATAATGAAATTTAGGCTATAACTATAATATATAGGAAATATTATTATGACTGGCACATTTCTTGAAGAGATAATTACGGGCGACTTAGCGGTTCAGGAAGCAAAGCCTGAATTAAAAGAACCGCAAAAGTATAAAGTTATTCTGATCAATGACGATTATACACCCATGGAGTTCGTAGTTGAGATTTTATTAAATTTCTTCTACATGGAAGACTTCAAAGCAACAGACGTAATGTTGCAGGTGCATACAAAAGGACAAGGAATATGCGGCGTATTTACCAGAGAAATAGCAGAAACCAAAGTTGTACAGGTGAACACGTTTGCTCGGACCCATCAACACCCGTTGTTGTGCCGTATGGAGCCAGAATGACAACCCGTTTAATTGAGGTTAGGAGGGCATACCATGCTTAATAAGGATTTAGAACATACATTGAATGAGGCGTTTAAAGAAGCAAAAGATAAACGTCATGAGTATCTAACGGTTGAACACCTCCTATTATCTTTATTAGATAATCCCTCAGCACGGGATGTGTTGTTGGCGTGTGGTGCCGAGATTAAGATTATACAGGATGATTTGGGTGAGTTTATTGAAGCCTCTGTTCCTGTGATACCGGATAAAATAGGTGATGACCGCCAAACTGAGACCACTTGTGGTTTTAATCGAGTTTTACAGCGTGCAGTATTTCACGTGCAGTCTGCAGGTAAAAAAGAAGTGACGGGTGCCAATGTGCTTGCCGCCATATTCAGTGAACAAGAAAGTCATGCGGTTTTCTTATTAAAACGAGAAAACGTTTCACGCTTGGATGTTATCAATTATGTTTCGCACGGCATTTCTAAATATAGCGATGACTTACCACAAGAACATATCGCCCCTGCATTCGAAGATGAGTTAGGAGGCGAAGCGACCTCCGCGAATCCACTCGACAAATATTGCACTAACCTCAATCAGCGCGCGCTGCTCGGACAAATTGATCCGCTGATTGGTCGTCAAGAAGAAATAAATCGCACCGTGCAAGTGCTCTGTCGACGTCGTAAAAATAACCCTTTATTAGTCGGTGAGGCAGGCGTGGGTAAAACTGCCATTGCAGAAGGTCTGGCTAAATTGATTGTCGAAGGCAATGTGCCGGATGTTATTGCTGATGCAACGGTTTATTCCTTAGATTTAGGTGCGCTATTAGCCGGTACAAAATACCGGGGTGATTTTGAAAAACGCTTGAAAGCGGTCTTAAATCAATTAAAAAGTGATGAAGCTTCCGTTCTCTTTATTGACGAAATTCACACAATCATTGGAGCCGGGGCAGCCTCAGGTGGCGTGATGGATGCATCCAATTTAATAAAACCCTTGTTATCCACCGGTGAATTAAAATGTATTGGTTCCACTACGTATACGGAATATCGCGGTGTCTTTGAAAAAGACCATGCGCTTGCACGTCGCTTTCAAAAAATTGATGTGAGTGAACCGAGCGTTGATGAGACATATGAAATTTTAAAAGGTTTGAAGTCACGTTTCGAAGAGCATCATGGTGTTAAATACACACTGAAAGGTTTGCGACAAGCGTCTGAATTAGCCGCTCGGTATATTCCTGATAGATTTTTGCCGGACAAAGCCATTGATGTGGTTGATGAAGCCGGGGCGTATCAAAATTTATTGTCTGAAAAGAAACGTAAGAAAGTAATTAACGTGAATGAAATTGAAGAAATCGTTTCGAAAATGGCGCGGGTTCCAATTAAGACTGTGTCAGCAACGGATAGAGAATCGCTTCGCAATCTCGAGCGTGATTTGAAATTGCTGGTTTACGGACAAGATCAGTCGATTGAAACCTTGGGTGCGGCCATTAAATTAGCGCGCTCAGGATTGCGCGACCCTCAAAAACCCGTCGGTAGCTTTTTATTTTCTGGGCCAACCGGTGTGGGTAAAACCGAAGTGACTAAACAGCTTGCTGCGGTGTTAGGGGTTGAGTTAATTCGTTTCGATATGTCTGAGTACATGGAAAAACATACTGTGTCACGATTGATCGGTGCGCCTCCTGGATACGTTGGTTATGACGAGGGCGGTTTATTAACCGAAGCTGTCACCAAGCATCCGCATTCAGTTTTATTATTGGATGAAATTGAAAAAGCACATCCGGATGTCTTTAACTTACTCTTACAAGTGATGGATCATGGTACGTTAACCGATACCAACGGTCGTAAAGCAGATTTTCGACATGTGATCATCGTGATGACAACCAATGCAGGTGCTGCTGAAATGAGTCGCGCGAGTATGGGCTTCGTGAAACAAGATCATCAAAGCGATGGTATGGCTGCGATTAAACGTTTATTCACACCTGAATTTCGAAATCGCTTAGATGGTGTGATTCAGTTCGCTCCTTTAAGTACAGATGTTATCGAACTTGTGGTGGGTAAATTTATCATGGAACTCGAAGAGCAGCTGGCCAACAAAAATGTCACGATGGTTGTGGATGCAAAAGCACGAGCATGGATGGCTGAACATGGGTACGATGAAAAAATGGGTGCTCGTCCTATGGAAAGATTGATCCAAGAGCAGGTGAAAAAACCATTGGCAGAAGAGTTGTTATTTGGGAAATTATCATCGGGTGGGCATGTGAAGCTCACGGTGAAAAATGGCGAGTTACGCTTCCAAATAAAAAGTAAAAAGCAGGCTGAGTCAATGGTGTAATTCAGGGTTGGATGGGGTCAGGCCTGAGACCTGACCCCAGCTTTTGTCTTAATTCTTTTCGCGATAAGTGATCCGACCTTTACTCAGACCATACGGTGTGATCTCCACCCGAACCGTATCGCCCGTTAAAATACGAATATAATTCTTACGCATACGACCAGAAATATGTGCAGTAACAATATGACCGTTTTCAAGTTCAACACGAAACATCGTATTGGGTAGAGTCTCCAATACGGTGCCCGCCATTTCAATGTGATCTTCTTTAGCCATAATATCCTCTAAAATGCTGTGTAATTACACTGTGTAACCTTACAATGGCGCGAATAATGCCTCAATTGCGTACTTATTGCAATTCATCTAAATATTTTTCTGCATCGAGTGCG
>DAOUQR010000156.1 GCA_030625525.1 Pseudomonadota bacterium
CAATATCGTTGTATTCAGTCTCTGCGCCGGATTCAATCGCCGCGCACAATAAAAAGCGATGTTCCTCTTTATATTCCCCCTTAATAATGGCTGGTATCTGAGTATCGATCGCTTGTGGCTTAACGTCGGCAAGAAACCCTAGTCGTCCACGATTGATTCCAAGCACAGGAACATCATGAGCAACAGCTGCTTCTGCCGCTTGTAAAATGCTGCCGTCGCCACCGACAACAATCAATAAGTCGCATTGCCCGAGTTCAGAAAATTTCAGTTGTGGTAAGTCATCAAGCTGAAAAGCCCCGGCAGTTTCCACCTCAGCATGCACCGTGCAATCAAGCGGAGCCAGTATCTCAAGTAAGTGATCGACGGATTCTTTAACCCCCGTTTCGCCACCACGCTGACGGGCAAACAATAAAATCGACTTAAAGGCAAGTGTCATTGAATTATTCCTGTAAAAGTTTTGACATATTTTAGCGAATGCAATAAGGTTTCGCCATGATTTTTGTTAGGTGTTTTCGAGATGAACCCAGAGCAGTTATCTGAGCGCGCTCAGTTACTCTTAAAATTATTGATTCAACGTTATATTGAAGACGGTCAGCCGGTAGGTTCCAAGGTGCTTGCTGAAAGCCAACGGATTGCCGTCAGCTCGGCGACCATCCGTAATGTACTGGCTGAATTAGAAGAACGAGGCTATTTGTCGTCGCCACATACTTCGGCCGGGCGCATACCCACCAATAAAGGCTATCATTTCTTTGTGAATAGCTTACTGAGCGTTAAATCACTGGATGACTCGCTGCTCCAACAATTAAAGACGGAAATCTCACCGGACTTAGATAATAAGCAGTTAATGCAATCAACCTCTCAATTATTGTCTCGATTGACCCACTTAGCGGGTGTCGTCTCATTGCCTAAAATTCAAAAAATGCTATTACGACATGTTGAATTTTTACCGCTATCGGGAAAACGCGTGCTCGTGATTTTGGTATTAAACGAGAAAGAAGTGCAAAACCGAATCATTCATACCGAAAAAACGTATACCGCCAGCGAGCTCACACAAGTCAGTAATTTCTTAACCACCCATTTTTGTGGGCGTGATTTATTGGATATCCGCACAGAACTTTTAACCGCCCTACGAGAAGATCGCAAAAACCTCGATTCATTAATGCAGAACACCATTGAAATGGCTGAACAAGCCTTCCAAACTGAAGATCAAGAGGATTGCGTGATCCAAGGCCAAGATAACCTCATCAACTACGTCAATAACAACGACATTACAAACCTACGTTCATTGTTTGACGCGTTCACACAAAAACAACACATCCTCGGTATTTTAGATGGATGCTTAGCGGCAGAAGGCGTGCAAATCTATATAGGTGAAGAGTCTGGCTATGATGTTTTTGAAGGCTGCAGCCTCGTCACCGCCCCTTATAAAGTGGATGGTCAAATCGTCGGAGCCCTCGGAGTCATCGGCCCAACCCGCATGGCATACGAAGAAGTGATCCCAATCGTCGATATTTCTGCAAAAATTTTGTCTTCAGCCTTGAATTAATTTATTTTGCATTGACTACACAATATCGCCTTTCCACAAACTATCCAGAAATTTTTGCCACGGTAAAATGCGAATGGATGTATGCTCATTGACAACAATACGCCTGGGTCTTGTATCTTGTGAGACTACAATGGCATTCGTTTGTGGGTGTTCTTCGCAAAATGCGATCAAACCTTTGATATCCTGTTTTTTAACCTGCGTACTAATTTTTACCTCAACAGCTACTTCAGCATTACCGAGAATAAAGTCCACTTCAAAACCGGTTTTTGTACGCCAGTAATGTATGGGGGTTTTCGTTCGTTTCAATCCAATGTAGGCGGTTAACTCCATTAAGATAAAGTGCTCAAAGGCTTTTCCAGCACTCATACCCTTCAATTCAGTCACGGTTTGCCGTGCGAGATAGTTAGCAACACCTACATCAAAAAAGTAGAATTTTGGTGTTGCTGCTATGATATCGCGTTTTACTTTTTTTCGGTAAGGATAGATAAATGAACCCAGCAGCGTATCTTGCAAAATTTGAAAATAACCCTGTACGGTTGAACGATTGACACCACAATCCGCAGCTATGTTAGTTGCATTGATCATTTCAGCATTTGAAATACCTGCAACATCTAAAAAACGCGCAAAACCAGCTAAGTTACGCACAAGCCCTTCGTTACGAATTTCATCGGTGAGGTAAATTTCGATATACGCCTGCAAGTTATCTAAAATGTACTTAGCTTGTGATAAATAGTGTTTAGGCACTAAACCGTGTTGCAATGCACGCAACAAATCAAAGTCAGGAATTTCTTTGGAAGTCAGTGGATAAAAATGATAGATCCATGCTCTACCACCCAGTAAATTAGTGGATTGAACTTTAAGCTTACGTGCACTCGAGCCACACAAAATAAACTGGGCATTTGTATTTTCTATTAACCAGTGCACTTCATTTAATAACTCAGGTACTTTTTGAATCTCGTCGATAATGATGGGCTTCGTCAGATCTTGTTGTTCCAGATCTAAAATCTCTTCACGTAATAACTGCGGTGTCCGAGTTAAACGAACTAATTCATGTGTATCTAAAAGATCGTAATAAATAGCCCCTTTAAAATGTGTCTTTAAATAGGATGATTTGCCCGTTTGTCTGGCTCCCCATAAAAAGCAAGATTGATTGTCCGGTAAGTCAAGTTGTAAAATTCTATTAAACATTCGCATAACCATTTGATTGCCTATGCCGCGAATAGTAACCCTAATTGATATCTGTATCAACTAAAAGTCATCAGGTCTACTGAGTATACTGTCGATATTTCTGCAAAAATATTGTCTTCGGCCTTGAATTAATTCATTTAGCCCTTACTATAGCGGTCCACGTGAGATTCGGAGTAAAAAATGACAGATTCGAATGAAAAAGATTGGTCGCAATTGGCGGCTAATGATGATGAGACCTCGGCTGAAATGGCAGAAGAAGCAGAAATGGCAGAAGAAGCCGATGTGACAGAGCCATCTGACGAGCCAGATTATTCTGATTTAGCCGGTGTATTAGAGCATCCAAATTATAAGGCGCTCGAAGCAAAATTAACTGAAGCAGAGCAGCAAGCGCACGACAATTACGACCGAGCGTTGCGAGCGATGTCTGAGTTAGAAAATACGCGCAAACGTTTAGAAAAAGAAAAAACCAACGCATTGAAATATGGCGTTGAACGTTTGATCAACGATATGTTACCTATTGTGGATAGTCTTGAACAAGCATTACAAACCACCGATGGTGAGAGTGAAGCTTTCAAATCTATTTATAAAGGTGTTGAGTTGACCTACCAAATGTTTTTAGACCATTTGGCTAAGCATCAAGTTTCTCAACTCGATCCCCTGGGTGAAACGTTTGATCCTAATCAACATGAGGCCATGTCGATGCAAGATGATCCGAACGTTGCCCCCAACACCGTGATCATGGTATTTCAAAAGGGATATCTACTTCACGACCGCGTGATTCGACCCGCTCGAGTGGTAGTTTCCAAAGGGCCGTCAAAAAAAATTGATGAAATCGCTTGAAAAAATAGCGAATAATCCCCATATGCTCGTCCAAGCATGACGAACAATTTATTAGAATTTATAGGAGCAAATAATGGCTAGTTCAATTATCGGAATCGATTTAGGTACAACAAACTCTTGTGTCGCAGTGATGCAAGGTGATCAACCTAAAGTGATTGAAAACAGTGAAGGTCGTCGAACCACACCATCCATCGTGGCATTCACCGATGACAATGAAACTTTAGTAGGTGAACCGGCTAAACGCCAAGCGGTGACCAACCCTGAAGACACCTTATTTGCTATCAAGCGTTTGATCGGTCGTCGTTTTGAAGATGACGTGGTTCAAAAAGATATTAAAATGGTGCCTTATAAAATCGTTAAAGCCGATAATGGGGATGCTTGGGTTGAAGCGAAAGGTGATAAAAAAGCCCCACCACAAGTGTCCGCTGAAGTTTTACGCAAAATGAAAAAAACCGCCGAAGACTATCTGGGCCATGAAGTGAATGAAGCGGTGATCACCGTTCCTGCTTACTTTAATGACTCACAACGTC
>DAOUQR010000054.1 GCA_030625525.1 Pseudomonadota bacterium
AAAAAATATTTTAGATTATTCACATACCTGCTTAACGACTGCGCCCGATCATCCGCATTATGGTGAGCATGGTGATTATCAAGATTATTTTCATTACAGAACGTCGCTTGGAAAATACCTTAAGCATCGGCATGATAAAGAAATTTTTTACGGTTCACTCAGTGCGCATAACCTACGGAATTATCATTTACAACGTTTGCGTTACAATCCCGACTTTGATCGCTTGATGAAAAAAATTGATCTTTTTGTTGATAAAATCATTTAAGTTAAAGGCGGACTCGGCCATTGCGTGATAAGACGAGTTGCCAGACGGGTTGCGTTTCACCTTTATCCATGTAGCTAAATCGTCCATTCAATGTGCCTTGTTGTGGTTCAGGTGGGAATTTCAGACTCGCTGTTTTTGCAAACCCTCGCCACACTAAGCGGCCTAGATGGTGCTGTGAAAAATGCTGGATGACTTGGTCCGTTTGGGTTTTAACAATCAGTTCATGATTCCAATTGTCATCACAATGACTGCCGTCGAAGGAGGGACACAAACTCAACATTTCATGCCGCAACCAAGCTTGCTGTCGTGTAAAATTAATCGCGACGATCAATTGTTGTTTCACATTATTTTGGCGATGGCGTTTGACGAAGTTAAAACTCAGTGGCAAGACAAGCGCTGCCAGTAAACCGATCACGACCAAGGTGATCATTAATTCGATTAAGGTAAAGCCGTTGCACAAATCCTTTTCCGTGTTCATGTTGTCTCTCTACATAGTTTGAATGCTGGCTAAATCCAGTAAAGCCTGTTTTTTCATTCCTGCATTTTGTAACAAGTACGCGGGGTGATGTGTGACTAAAACGGGGATGTTCGTGTCGCCATAAACATGATTTTGCCCACGAAGCTTAGCCATCGGTTGATCGGTTTTCAGTAAATAATGAGCCGCATGGTGTCCTAAAACTAAAATTAATTTGGGCTGTACCCAGTTGATTTGCTGCTCCAAGTACTGAGCACATTGTCGAACTTCTTCAGGCTGCGAGGCTCGGTTTTCCGGTGGTCGACATTTCAATAGATTGGTGATGTAAACCGCCTCACGGTTCAAACCCAGGCTCGCTAACATCGCATTCAGTAATTGACCGGCCCGGCCGACGAAAGGTTCACCTTGTTGATCCGCTTCATCATCCGGCGCTTCTCCAATGATCAAAATATCCGCATCAACATCACCGACACCCAACACAGCTTGAGTACGTGTTTGACTGAGTGGGCAGCGAGTACATTGTGAGACGGTTGTGGCGAACGTTTTCCAAGGATGGCTTGTACGCGGGATCCACGTTTGTATCCCGAGTTGTTGTAAATAATAGTGTTGTTGTGCATCCATCATAGGGCGGATCATAATGTCAAAATGCGAGCAAGTCTAGAGCGGAAAGTTTTGCGGGGTTTAGTTGGGGTCAGGTCTGAGACCTACCCCCCAACAATGCTTTGATACCTAGGCGACAATTAGCGTTTTGGCTTCTTAGGAATATCACCCATATGCCCACCGTCACTCACGGTTTGGTTTTTCTGTGACACCAATTTCACATACACCCACTCACCCACGGGTGTTCTGACTGGTAAAACCGAGTCTCTCGCATCTGCCGGTGTAATATGAACAAAAACAGCGTTCACATTCGGTAAATCCACGTCGACAAAGTCGTTAGTTCCTAAAGTATGGTAATCATTATGAATACTGATACTGACCGGCTTACCTGTATTATGAAAACGCACGCGCTTCATATCGCCATTTTCAAACACTTTGGTCATTTTAACCTTAGGGGTCAATTTATATTTCACAACCATCATGGTTTTAGTCTTGCCGCTCTCGTTCTGCGTTACCGCATGTGAAGACTGTGCGACTAAAAAGAAAACGGTCGCTGCAATCGCGCCACCCAACAGCACACGCACAAAATTGTTACTTCTAACCATAACACGCTCCTTAGTATGAAAAATCATTCAACCGATGTGGCATCTCACCAGCTTTCTATATAAACTTAGACTAACTTTCACTATTTCGCCAATATTTATTTGCAATAAGCATTCCACTTATTGAACGGACACATAATTTTAGTTGGAATATTGGTTTCTTTTATCACAGGAGTGATGATGACTGAGTTATTAAAAACGATTCCCATTTGGATATGGGCAATGATCCCCGCGGTTGCCTTAGGGTTCATAACGTATTTTGTGACGCATCGCACTCAATTTGCAATCAAGCTGGGAGGGATTTCCTTGCTGGTTGCGTGGGCCACCACCGGCTTTCATTTTTGGGAAGTCTTTTTACACAACCATTTTGTCGGCGGTTTCAACACCTACGGTTTACCCGCTAATTTTTCACGCACCGGTTGGCACTTACTCATCGATGCCTGGCCTCTCTGGTTAATCCCCACCGTATTTGCGATCATCATTGCAACGGCTGCCATTTTCACGTGGCAAGCCTGGCAGTTTTCACAACTCATAAAATACCCCGCCACGAATGAAACAAAAGAGAAAGCAAAAAAGAAACTAAAAGGCAAAACCACCAGCAGTCACATGCTCAGAAAAATCGACGTCATTAAACTCGAACAACAAGTCACTTATTTAAAAGAAAAATTAAAAGAACAAAAGCAAGGCCGCGGCAAACAAAATGAGGGCTCTGAAAAAAGCCATATGCTGACCGAACTAAAACAACAAGTCAAAAAACTCAAAGGCCGCAATACTGAATTAGAGCGAAAAACAACAACACTCAACACCGATTTAAAACAAGCAAAAACTTTGATTGAACAATTGCTCGAAGAACAATACGGCACGCAATGAGCGTTTCACAACAAAAAAACAGTACACGCGTCCTTTGATAAAAGCTGGTGGGGACGATCCTGAAATATAAATTATGCTACCTTACCCACTCAAATCTTCATAGAGCCAAGTTTTTTCAAACAGCAACGCAATAAATAGGCTGGGACGTAACACTATATGAGACTGCGTTAAAAGGACCCTTAATGTTTCCTTAAGGTTAACGTGGCATCATAATGCATAAGTTTTTAAATTCTTTTCTACTAAGAGGTTTGTTTTATGTTTTCTAGGTTTATCCCCCGAAAAAAGGTACGGTCTGATAAAAAAAGAAACAACTCCGCCTGCTCCTGTTGAGAACTTTTTTGATAAAAAGATTCTAAATTCTCAAAAGAACGGTAATAGATTTAAACTCAGCCTAGAAACTGAGCGAAATAATAATACGCTAGAAGCCTTAAAAAAGACTATTTTTTCCATGAAACCTAATGGTGATCCATTTTTCTATACGTTGAAAGCAGAAATACATGTTGTCGCTACTGTTAATAAAGATGCTCTGATCACTCCATCCATTTTAATCAAAATTGACCATATGTTTCTAGAACTCACCGAAGATGGCTTGGTTGAGATGAGTAAGTACCCAAGATACCAAATGCCGGACTACCAACTGTTGCTTCGTGTCCCACTGGGCTCTGCTGAGACTGAGTTGCCGCTAGGTCAAATACGCAACACCCCAGAGATGAGAAAGGCAGTGAGTAAGGTTGTCTGGAAATATAATGTGAAAATGCCCGCAAAGAATAAATCTTCGCGACAGCTAAATTTTATGGAAGATTTGTGCGAAGCTCTTACTGGAAACTCTTTCAATGAGGATAGGTATTTTCTCATTCATCAGTACTTTAAAGATCTATCCAATCCAACTGGAGCATGCGCAAAACATTATCGACAACAAAAGTCCAACCAAGTAGTACCTCGAGCTCTTTTCGATGGGCAGGGAAAGGTGATCACATATCGCCTTTCTGATGATTTTGGTAAGAAACTTCCCTGTATTTTTAGTAGTCACAAGGAAGTAGATCGCTTTTTAAGGCATGACGAGCATCCTGTGAACACCTTAGAAGGTGTGGATCCCTCTGACGCCGTAGACTTTCTAAGGGCGGTCGAAAGAGCTTTCAGAGAGCAGGGGGATTACGGAGAAGAGAACTGTCCCCTTAACTTCCTTTGGAGCAGGACTGATCTTGACTTTGTACCGCCACCGCGCAATAAGATGGATAATTTCTATAATACGTCATCAGACATAAATTCCAGCGACAAAATCCATCCAGGTCGCGAAAGAATATTGATCCTATCTGGAATTGGTAAGGGAATTACAGTACTGCAGATGCTTGTTCAGTTGGAGGAGCAAAGCGGGCTTCTATGCGCAAGCATCTTTGATAAAATAGTTGCAAGCGGGACTGGAGCTATCTTTGCATTTGCCTTGAGTGAGTTAGGATGGACTGCGTCGGAGCTCCTTTCTGAGTGGGTTGTAGCTGGCGTGAAGACCTATGAGTTTGACGACACTGGTCGTCCTATACCTCAAAACCAGCCAGGACTTGATAAAGGTTTCTTTACTGATTATTGGGATACACACGTGCCTAGTGATGAAGAGCTTAATACAATGATGGACCACTTATTTATAGCATGGGGAAAGCGTAAATCAGCGAACCGACTGACCGTTTGTATTGCAACGGCTGAGGGCTATTTAGACCTCAGCGATTTTGAGGAGCCGGGAAACCTTGAAAAATTAAAAAAAGTCTTCCTTGAGTCGTTCAAAGTAGAAGCAGAGAGTTCTAAAGAGACTAACGAGTATATAAATCCTGGCGCTAAGGCCCTAGCCGATCATCTTGAGAATTCAAAAGAGCAGCTTGAGTTTTTGCTGTGTGTGGAAACAAGTGGCGTGATTTCAGTTGAAAAGCGCGACGTGATAAGAAAAGAAATAGACGAAGAACTTTTAAAAATGGAGAACGTAAAGCTTCTTCATCCCAACTTGCAGTTGTTGCAAATAGCGGAAGATGAGATGAGCGGTATGAATCTGATAGCCCCCAACGAGAGGCTGGAAGCCCTCAAGTCTCTCAGCTCAAAAAAGATAGATACTATAGTAGAGAAATGGCGTGACATAATCGATCTTTTTAAAAAGGACATTGCCTATATTGAACACAATGGAGAATCGCTAGATAACACCAAAGAACAGCCAGATGATGACAATAACAACAATAATGATGTCGAGTTCAAGGAGCGAAATCAAAAAGGTGGAGTTCAGAAGTTCGCTAATAAAAAATAGCTTCTGCGCACGATAATAATAATAATAAAAAAGAGCCCCCTGCAGCTGTGGGGGATACTAGTAATCCTCGATTCTTTGCAGAAATCCCTAAAAGATCTAGGCCGATTGAAATTGAAAAGATTTATTTTGAGCAGCTCTCTGATACGATGAAGGTGTTTATTGCTGGTATTAATAAAGAATTGCAACCTTACTCTGATGCTTATGGGGACCGAGACCTAGGCATAGACGAACCGCCTAAAGACCAGAGGTGCCCAATCACATGGTGCGCTGCAGACTGTCCTGTCAATCTCGGTGGTCATATATTTGATTTAGCGGCCCTAATTAGTAAGGAATTGATTAAGACTTCTGTTAAGGGAAAAAAAGTCACATATAAAGTTGAAAGTCCACTAACCCACATCTTATATAAATTAAATAGAATCACACCAAGCTACGCTGTGCGCAATATTTATCTTGAGGCAATTAAAAATGCTACGAAGAACCAACTTGATAAAGAAACATCATCAAATAGTAACAGTACTTCACCTTCATAAAAACAGGGTCAAGTCTTCACAACAGCCAACTCAATCATCCTGGAAGGTTATATTTCAAATATATCATCCAATGTGATGATGCGATCGAAATATGCACGCTGTATTAAACTATCCGTCACACCAAACGCTGCGATCAGGATTTTTTCAATAGTTTTGTTTTTTCTATCCGGTAGCTGATTCAATTTTTTTTCAAAATCATCTATAACATCTGTTCCAACCTTACTTTGCAAATACTTTATTTCACAGATTGTAAAAACATGATCGGCGCGATCGAATACGAGATCAATTTGGAAGCCTTTGATATTTTTTTCAGTTGAGCGATTAAAGTATGCGCCACTTTTGTAGCGCACAGCAGAAAAGCCAATTATTTTTGCAATCAAGGAATGATGGCGTCGACAAAACCGTTCGAAAGCGTAGCCCAACCATTTTTGGTAGGACTCCCTAGGTAAAGCTCGACTGGGATCCGCATTGAATAAACCGGCTTCGATATCATCTTGAATCGGTTGAATGAACTTAAAATAAAATCTGAGGTAATTGTCAGCAATACAGTATCGATTTAGCTTACTATTATTACTTAAATGGTAGGGCGTATATTTTTCGATAAAACCACAGAGTATCAAATCCGTTAAAACATCGCTTAATTTACCCCCGCCTTTTATTTTAAGGTGCTTCTCAATGTCCGATCGGCTAGCGAATTTCACTTGGCTTAAATAATCAATTATTTTCCTATAATGCACACTGTCGGCAAAGCTACTGATAAAAATACGCCGATGCTCTTCGCTAAGAAAGCCCTGCTGTTTAAAACTTAATTCACAAATTCCAAGTAACATTGAGCTGAATTTATTAAGCCGCTTTAGGTATTCCGGTACGCCACCAACTGTCAAGTAGGCATCCATTACTTCACGATAGGATCGAGGATGTAAAAATTCTCGACTCTCCGTCAAGCTAAATTCGTTAAGTTTCAGTGTGTGTGTCGAGCGATTGTAAAGCGCTTTGGAGTGAACAACATTATTCAACATAAATGAGGGTGATGATCCACACAGTATTAGAAGCAGATCCGAATTATGCCTCAGTTGATTGTCCCACACATACTTCAAGTCAGAGATAAACTCATCTTTATACTCAGCAAGCCATTGAACTTCTTCGAAATAGAGCGTCCATTTCCCTGTTTTTAATTTACTGGCAATAAAGGAAGCGGCAATTATTTTTAAAATATCCCCGGGTAAAAAAGGTAGCATGCCTACTGTTATTGCTTTTTTTATTCCTATCCCTGTGACCAAAGATAATTGAGTTATGCCTATAATATATAGAATTATAGTTCCTGTTATACCTGCCAGAAAATAATAAAAAATATTTTTTTCATTTTTCAATTCCATTATCTTTCCAACAATAAAAGCACAAATTATAAATCCAAATAAAAATCCCCCGGTTGGTCCAAATAAAATACCTATCCCAGCTTTAAAACCAGCAAAAACGGGTAGACCTATTACGCCCAACAACACATAGATT
>DAOUQR010000096.1 GCA_030625525.1 Pseudomonadota bacterium
CGAACAAGGAAAGAATGATGCACTTTAATACCATAAAACGATGCCTTCAATACGGACTGAGCGCAGCGACTATTCTCGCTGGTATCACCCAAGTTGCCACGGCTGATACCCAAACCATTCTCTTTCAACCTTTCGCTGAAAAGCAGACACAACTTGCGAAAGCATCTGGCGAATGCTGGACTTCTTCGAGTGCGACAAGCCGAGCAGATGCGTGGCGATGCC
Organism: Pseudomonadota bacterium; assembly: GCA_030625525.1. Taxonomy (GTDB): domain Bacteria; phylum Pseudomonadota; class Gammaproteobacteria; order DAOUQR01; family DAOUQR01; genus DAOUQR01. The sequence goes on from DAOUQR010000096.1 coordinate 223, forward strand.
GTGCCGGTAATACGATTTATGATCCCTGTTTTGTTAATCATTTTGTGGATAAAAACAAAGTGTTATGCGCGCGCTCCCCCTGGGATAACGCGTTGACAGAGTTAACGCTGACAAAACCCCTCCCAATCCCAACGAACCCAAAATTAGATATCTCAAAAGCACAACCCTGGGTGATTCAGCTCGCGAATGGTCAACGCTGCACATTCATGACGGGAGCCACTCGGTCGACCCAAGGAATGAGAGTTAACTACGGTTGCATAGGCGGCGGATTTTTAGTCGGCGACCCATTACGCTGCAAAACAACCTGGGAAATGAATTACGCCCAATCGATTGATCCATCCAAATTAAACCGAGTAAAAATAGCAAAAGCCTGGTTTTAATTTCCAGCAGGGCGATACCCATCATAAGAAAGGCATTCCAATAAAAATGCATCACAGCCGCGCATGCAGAGAGCTCTAATATAACGGTTCACAGCCGCGCATGCAGCGAGCAACGCGAGCGGAATAAGCGGAAGCACTCGAACAAAAGCGCCAAACCCAAAACTCGCAAAGCATTAGCAAATTTAAAAAGGGTATTCATCGATCAAAAGAAATCTCCCGGACATCATTGAGCGATATCCGGAAGCATAAAACAGACAAAAAGGCTCTGAGCTTACGCCGCCATACCTTTAATATTGTGATTCAAACGACTTTTATGACGTGCCGCTTTGTTACGGTGAATGATACCGCTTTTCGCCATTTTATCGATGATCGGCATTGCAGCGACATAAGCAGCTTGTGCCGTCGTTTTATCGCCCGCATCAATTGCACGATAAACTTTCTTGATAGCCGTTCTTAACATTGAACGTTGGCTTGAATTTTGTGCGCGACGTTTCGTGTTTTGACGAGCGCGTTTTTTAGCAGATTTAATGTTAGCCAAGGTGATTACTCCAGTCATTAATCAAAAATTGGGCGGCGATTGTGCCGAGTTAGTGAAATATTGTCAAGATTTACTTCCCTTTTTGTACAGTTTTCGATATGATCACCCTTTATTTGTGCTGAAACAGTGATGGTTTCGGTCCGTTGCATGCTAAAAAGGTTGTTTTAATTGCTCAATATGGATTTTTGATGGCACATGCAGATAGGTGAAGTTGTTTATTCTTTAATTTTTAAGGAATGCGTGTGTTTAATCCGTTCGAAACAGTTCATGCGATGATCAAGGCGGCATTTTACGAGACTTTTGTAAGTGAAGCCGCTGGAAAGGCGGTGGCAAAAGAAGACACGTATTACTCGCAACTCGATTCTAAAACAAAGAAATGGTTTGAATTACTTATCGCCTTTCTCGGATTGCATCGCTATGATGAATGGGAGCAAGGCAATCGGAATAAAGGGAAAGGCCTCTCGTTAATCCGCCGCGGCCGCTATAAACTTACCAAAAAAACACCGTTTCAAAAATTAGCGCAATCATCGCTGGTTAAAGAATTAAAAACCTCAGCGCAATTTGATGATATTCATGCTGAGTATTTGGCGCTAAGCAAAAGGCCTGAGTTTGATAAGAATGAACGTCTTCCTAAATGGTACCTCATCAACCTAGTGTCACAATTACAAAAATTCAAAGACGTTATTAATGAGTCTTCCTTTAGTGATAAACAAAAGAAGTTTGTTGAAGCTATCGACCTAATTATAGATAAGCTTCTTGAAGAACATACATTCTTGAAAGATTATTTCTCTGATAAGCCCGAAGAACATCAAAACGAGCAACTCAAGAAAGATCTCGTGCTCCCATTTCTTCAAGCTGAACCGGATAACAAACACCAATCGGAATCAAAACAAAAACGATTAGCCCGGCTTATTTTTGGTGTGCCTGTCGACAAAGCTTTAGATAGTCAGAGACTTGAAGCCGTCTTCGATACAATGGTGCGCAAGCAACCCAAAGGCGATGACAAATCGTTTTTACATGAAGTTAATGAGTGGAAAACTACACGTGATCGTCAATACGCATGGCAATATGGTGGCTGTGTTTCTGCTACTCAAAATATCCAAGCTGCATTATTTGCAAAAGTAGCGAAGCGGGATGAAGATTTCGACAAGGTAGACGAGTCTGTTCATGCGGATCTTTTACGGACTATTTTGAAAGACATGCTGACTCTATTGAATAAACAGCGAAAAAAAGTGCTCGTTCAAAAAGGCAAAGCAGGCAAGTACCTTCTTAAATTACCAAAAAATGTTAGGCGTAGTACGATTGATGATTTATTCGGTGAGTTCAACAAGCTTCGAGAAGATACATTAGTTTTAGGTGATGATGCGAAAGTTGATATAGGCAAAACCTTAGACGAAGCAGATGATGACGCCAACAGCAAAGAGCGACTCTCTTATCTTTATACAAAATTATCTGAACATAAACTTGCGATCTTAAAATCGACTTTAGGTGGGGAAGAGACATTTCAAGAGAAGATCGCACAAGTAAGCCGAGCCCCGATAAAGAAACTACATCGAGATCTACAGCAAATTCAAAAAAACACTGCGCCTTTTCATCATAGTATGCTGACGCCTACAGAAAGTCCTGCTAACCAAACCATGCAAGAATATGGCATTCTCGAAAATATTACCGATGGCTTAATTGACTACTTGCTCCCTGCAAATTTTTTAGCGCGATTGTTTCGTAGTTATTGGTTTGAAAAAGTGGCCGAGCATGCAGAAAGTATTCTTACAAACGCGGTCAGTTCTGATGATCAAATGCAAAAAACTTACACGCAGTTACTGGCGATGAAGTGGGATATGTTTAAATTGAATGAGAATAAGTTTATCAATCGTATTCGCAACAGCTCTACGCTTTACAAAGTTAATGGTTGGTTAGATCGCATTGAGAAACACTGTGAGAAACATGCTGATATTAATCTCAAAGATGATGGAAAAAAAGAGCAGATCTTAATATTGAGCGATCCCAAAATAAAAACCAACTTTAAATTTTGGGAGCGTTGTTCACCCAAAACCCGTCAAATTTTTCGGTGTTTGAATATCAAAAACCCCGAACTTCGAATAGTTTAATTTCATGTTTTTTTAATAGGTGTATGTATGATGTATAGTACCGGGCGACCCCGTCCTCCTGCGTTTAAGCCAAAAGATCCGCCACTGGATGACTTTGAGCGTCCAGCAATGTATGTTGAAATGCATGACGAAGCAGATGAAGAGACACACCTGCTCGTTCAAGCGTCTCAGATGACCTCTGAAATTGAATACATCATCAGCAATCTCAGCAAAACACATAAAGTGATTTTCGAACGAAAAGATTTGCGTTTAGATGAAGACACCAAAGCGAAATCAGAAAAAATTGCCGTCACTGCAACAGCCTTAAGTGTAGCCGCCGGCGTTGACGCAATGTACATCAAACCCACCTTAGACCAAGCTGAAAAAAACAAAAACATAGGCGGCATCTATATCAACGGTAATAAAGGCATGTATTTAGTGGGCAGCTTAACGCCTAACTTTATTCTGCCAGCCGTCTTTTTATACGCATCGTATTATAAGATGAAAGAGAAAATTCATCCGGATGAAGGTGTGGATGGATTGCAGCCGAGAAAATTCAGCAAAGGCACGATTAAGGCCATGCTGGTAATGGCGATTTCCTCAGGCCTCGTGACGTCATTACAATATTTTTTCACCGCTTGGGATAACCCTTTATCCGAACAATTGGCTTTGCGCTTATTGCTTTCCATCTTTCAGGTGATCGGTAACGGCAGTATGAATACCATTGCCTTCGTCAAAATGATGGAAACCAAACCGCTTATCTTAGATGAAATGTGGAATGGACTACGCAAAGCCGCAAAAAAAATCTCTGATAAAGAGCATTATGATGAATTTTGCGAACTGATCGAAAAACAAAAAGAACGAAGACAGTTTCATTTATTAATGCAACTTAGTTTGGAAAGTGGGCGGAATCGAATTCGGGAATTGATTTATCAAAATTTAGATTTGTTTAATTTAGATAAAGAACGGTTCCAGGAGGACATTGAGGGCATGCTCGCAGAAGATGCGAATGACATTCGAAAACAATACCCCTACCTTGTAAAAGAAAATTTAGAATTTATCTGGGATCTGTATCGCAACCAACATAATCCTGAGGATGACCGTTTTTCAGAATTGCTTTACTCCACACTATTAAATGCATCCACAACCAAGCAAGTGAGAGAAGATCCTTATATTGCACGCATATTAGGATGGTTCGGTGGGATCCTAGCCAATATTGCCCAATCAGGTTACTTATATACAGTCATGAAGGATTTGATTAGTTGGTTGCGGATAGGAAGTAGCACAGCTGGCGCAATTCCAGGAGCGCTCCTCGGAGCGTGGTCGATATCGTTATCCGCTTATTTGCAATTCATTATTGGAATGGGGACCGTTGAAGGGATTACCCTAGTTATTCGTGACTTATTAAAAGCAGCAGTGAACCAAGAATGGGAGCACGTGCCCGATGATCTGCGATTTGGTTGGATACGTGCAAGCTTATTTGGCATTATTAGTGCGACTTTGTTTGTTGTTACAATTTGGTCATTCCCAACAGCCCAATCATTAATTACGTTTACATCCGGTTCATTACTAAAAATCATTAAATCACTCAATATTGTCGGGCAAACCTTGTTTAATGGAAGCCAAATGGGATTGGTCGCGCGATTAATGATTAATAACGGCATTAAAATATTAACGAAGCTGTCTAAGCTACTTCGTGAAAAATTTGAAAATCACGTTGCACAGAATATCGCAGATTTTATTGAGCCTTCAAAAGAGGTTGAAGATTTGCGCGCCTTATTAAATAAACTAGATGAAACCATCGCGAAGTTTTCTATTATCGATGAAGCTTACAGTGAAAAATTCGCCGAGTGCTGGGCGAATTTTGAAACGACAGATGGGCTTGTTGGTGATGATGATTTTGGTGGTGAGCTTGAAGAGGATGAAGAAAAGCCTAAGGCCAAAATATTTGTGATTTCAGATGAGAAATCTGATGAATCTGAGGAAGCTGATGGGTTTGAGGAGGTTGATTTGGCAGGATCAAAATTTAAGGACCGAAAGCTTTCGGAAGATGCTTCTTCCGGTGAAGGTGATTGGTTAACTGGCGCAAAAAAGAGCTTTGATGACGATCGAAGCCCCTATGACAGAGACATTATAGATG
>DAOUQR010000286.1 GCA_030625525.1 Pseudomonadota bacterium
CAATACCCATAATCACCGTTGCGGGTACGAATGGTAAAGGCTCGACGGTTGCTGCTTTAGAAGCAATCTATACCGCTGCAGGTTATCGTGTTGCTAGTTATACGTCACCGCATTTATTCTCTTTTCAAGAACGTATCCGTATCAATACCCAACCCATTGCCTCACAGCGTTTATGTGAAGCGTTTGCTGCAATTGAACAGGCGCGCGCTGAGGATACCTTAAGTTATTTTGAGTTTATTACCCTGGCTGCATTATGGGTTGCTAAACAAAGTGATTTGGATGTATTAATTTTGGAAGTAGGGCTGGGTGGACGCTTGGATGCGGTTAATATTGTTGACCCTGACATTGCTGTGATCACCAGCATCGATTTGGATCATATGGACTGGCTGGGTGCTGATCGTGAATCGATCGGGTATGAGAAAGCGGGCATTGTGCGTCCCGGTATTCCTGTGATCACCGGTGAAAGGAATTTGCCGCAAAGTATTGTTGAACACTGTGCGAAACAGCAAGCGCATTTGTATCGTATCGGTCGGGATTTTCAAGCAAACGAGCCGCTGGGGCATTTGCATCCCGATAATATGGCCTGTGTTAAACAAGTTGTTCGTTGTTTAGCTGAACGATTACCTGTTGATTCGACTTTGGTTTCTCAAACCATAAAGACTGTTTCACTGGCGGGACGCTTACAGTTGCAATCGACTCAGCCCGATGTGTGGTTTGATGTGGCGCATAATCCACATGCCGTGCGTTATTTGACTGAGCGTTTAGCACATGCGACTGAAGGTCGTACCTTGGCGGTGTTTAGTATGCTTAAGGATAAAGACATCATAGCAACCGTGAATGCGTGTCGCACCTGGGTAGACGAATGGTATGTTGCACCGCTTAAGCACCCGCGAGCGGCGTCTATGGAAATGCTGGAAACCGCTTTTACTGAGAGTGATCATTATCAACGTTACTCCGATTTGCCCCAAGCGCTGAATGCTGCATTAAAAAAAGTGGACACTATTGATCAAATCATTGTGTTTGACTCTTTCTATGTGGTGGCAGAGCTATTAGAATCACCCTCATCTGATAAAAATTAGGAATTGCCTCTAATGGAAGACCGCACTAAACATCGAATCGTTGGCATGGCTGTGATCATAGCGACCGCTGCGCTTTTTGCACCATTTCTTTTTCATCGCTCATGGAAGCTGCCCATCTCAAAAAAAATTAGCTTCAGAGCGCCGCCTCGGCCCAGCAAGCCACGGATACAAGTGGTTCAGATGCCTAAATTGGATGTGAGTTCATCAGGCATGGTTGAAGAATATAAACCACTGAACATTGCCCATGTTGATCTGACTAAGTCAGTGACTCAACCACGCAAAGTACACATGAAGGCAAAACGAACAGCCAAACCAACGCTCATCCGTGTGGCGAAAAAAATCATACCGGTTGCCGCATCAAAGCCTAAAGCTAAAATCGCGCTTAAAGTTAATGCCAAAGTAATTAAAAAAGTTAAAGCACCTAAGGTGTCGAAAATTCGCCAGGCTAAACTTAAAAGAATTAAACCTGTTATAAAATCACGGGCTAAATCTTGGGCGGTACAAGTTGCAAGTTTTACGACGCAAAAGCATGCTGATATTTTGATAAAGCGCCTTAATAAAAAAAGCATCCGTGCTTATTCACGGCGTGATAAATTAAAAACAAACAAAATTGTTTATCGTGTGTTTACCGGACGAGAAACGAGTCGAGAAGCGGCGGCGCTTATACGTTCCAAAGTATTGAAGCTTGCCAAACTCAAAGGCATTGTTGTTAGATACGAAGCATAATTTAGGAGTAAGATGTTGTGATGGATACTGTCAGTTTAAACTATGTTGATTATGGCATTGTCGCCATTATGCTTTTTTCAGTTGTTGTGAGCGTGATGCGTGGTTTTGTTCGAGAATCCTTGTCTATTGTGAGCTGGATTGTTGCTATTTGGCTGGCATTAAAATTTTCTAAACATTTAGCCGGGTTTTTAACCGGCTATATCGCACAACCACAATTACGTTTGGCCGCCGCATTTTTATTGTTATTTTTAATTGCCTTAATTATCGGGACCTTGATCAGTTATATCGTGAGTACCATCATGATGAAAACGGGATTGAGTGGAACAGACCGTGTCTTGGGCATGGTTTTTGGTTTTGCACGAGGTGCGTTATTGATTGGCCTGATGGTGATGGTTGTTCACATGACGGATATCGGTAAACAAAAAGCGTGGAGTGATGCTTCACTCGTTAAACATTTTGTGCCGATTGCTGACTGGTTACATGGATTTATTCCTGAGCAAGCGAAGCAGCATTTAAAAGGAAAAAAATAATGTGTGGTGTGGTTGGTATTGTTGCTCATCAT
>DAOUQR010000230.1 GCA_030625525.1 Pseudomonadota bacterium
AAGGCCGCGATGAGTGCGATCACTGATGACGCTAAAAAAGCCACTATGAAACACATAGAAACCTTAACTTCTGAACGAAAAACTCTGACAGATAAACTTCGTGAATTACCGACTGTTGATGAAGTGTACCCGTCAGACGCAAATTTTCTATTAGTTAAATTTAATAAAGAGATGAATAAAATATTATTTGATAAGGAAATTATTGTCAGAAACATGTCGAATCATTTTTCTGAAAAACATATGGTCCGGATCAGCATTGGTTCGCCTGAAGAGAACAAGATCTTATTGAATGCTTTGCGAGGTTAGTGATGAATACACAGTATAAATATTGTTTTATAGACAGAGATGGAACGCTGGTCAAAGAGCCTATTGATGAGCAAGTAGACCAACTGAATAAAATTAAATTAGTTGACGATGTCATCCCTGCCTTATTCAAATTAAAACAGGCTAACTATCGCTTTGTGATGATCAGCAATCAAGATGGCTTGGGAACCTCGTCATTTCCAGAAGATCAATTTCAAGTCTGCCAAGATTTTATTTTACAACTCTTTAAATCACAAGGTATCGAATTCGAAGCCATTCGAATATGTCCACACTTTGAAGTAAATAATTGCGATTGCAGAAAACCAAAAGTTGCTCTCTTGCTCGATTATTTAAAATCACAAACAATTAATCGTGAACATTCCTGTGTCATTGGTGACAGAGAATCGGATACGACCCTTGCAGAAAATCTCGGGATACAAGGCTTTAAACTCGGTAGCGAAGAAAGCTGCACTTGGAACGATATTGTCAATAAACTTATAAATAGTGATCGAATCGCCACAGTCGTTAGAAAAACCAATGAAACGGATATCACCCTAAGCTTAAACCTTGATCAATCAGAATCGATTAATATCAAAACAGGGCTAAGATTTTACGATCACATGCTTGAACAATTATTCAAACACGCCGGTGTGAGTTGCAATCTAATAGTTAACGGTGATTTAGACATTGATGAACATCACACCGTAGAAGATATCGCTATTACAATAGGTCAGGCATTCAAAGTCGCCTTATCAGATAAAATCGGCATTGGACGGTATGGATTTACATTACCGATGGACGAAGCATTAGCCAGCATCGCTATCGATCTCAGTGGGCGGGCGTATTGCAACGTTGACGCAAACTTTTCGCGTGACAGAATCGGAGATCTCCCAACTGAATTAATTCCTCATTTTTTTCGATCATTTGCTGATAGCTTACAAGCCTCAGTGCACGTAAAAATAAAAGGTGAAAATGATCATCATAAAGTCGAAGCCAGTTTTAAAGCCTTAGGTCGAGCACTGAGAGAAGCTATCAGGCGAGACGGTGTTGAGTTACCAAGTACGAAGGGCTGTTTATGATAGCGATCATCAAAGGAGCAGGTAGAAACATCACTTCAATTCAAATGGCATTAGAGCGGATTGGATTTGATTCCGTACTAACCGATGATCCTGAAGTCATTAAAACCGCATCGCATGTTGTTTTACCCGGTGTAGGACATGCCCAGGCAGGAATGGAGGCGCTACGCCAGAGTGATTTAATACCTCTGATAAGACAACTAACGCAACCCGTATTAGGGATCTGTCTCGGCATGCAATTATTCTTTGAATCAAGCGAAGAAGGTGGTACAAAGGGTCTGGGTATTTTAGCGGGGAACGTGTCACGTATGGCCGTCACTCCAGATTTGACCATCCCTCACATGGGGTGGAATCAATTACAGTTCGAACCGAATGCATTGTTCGAAGGCATTGAAAATGGTAGCTATGTGTATTTCGTGCATAGTTACGCTGCCCATGATCTCTCAAGTGCACTTGCTGTTACTGAATATGGTAAAAAATTTGCGGCCGTGGTCAAGTACAACAATTTTATCGGCATGCAATTTCACCCTGAGAAATCAGGAATAATCGGAGAGAAGTTGTTAAAAAACTTTTTTAAAATGAGGACAGTCGAGTGAAAATTATTCCCGCTATCGATTTAAGTCAGGGTAAACCGGTTCGTTTATATCAAGGTGATTTTAATCAGCTGACGGAATACATGGACGATCCTGAACAGCTTGCAAAAAATTATTATGACATCGGTGCGCAATGGTTGCATATTGTAGATTTAGATGGAGCAAAAGTAGGGACACCACAACAGTTATCTCAAATCAGTAAAATAGCTAAACAATCACCGATTAATATACAAATGGGTGGTGGTTTTAGGACGCTTAAAGATATTCTTCAAGGATTAAATTCATCATTACAGCGTATTGTGATCGGAAGTTTAGCGGTCAATGATCCAGAAAACGTTTCAGCAATCATTAATGATTTTGGTGTTGAGCGTATTGTATTAGCGACGGATATTAAATTTATTGAGGGTTCGCCGATTGTTATGACGCATGGTTGGCAGCAGGAATCAAAACTTTCATTGTGGGATTTACTGGATCAATACCGCGACTTTGAAGGCTTATCTATTTTATGTACGGACATCAGTAAAGATGGTGTTTTAAAAGGTCCGAATATTGAATTATATCAACATGGCTTAGAAAAATTTCCACATTTTAATTGGCAAGCATCCGGTGGCGTGAGTAGTTTGCAAGATATTCGAGATCTCGCACAAACCGGTGTGAAAAGCGTCATTATTGGTAAAGCACTGTATGAAAAGAAATTTACATTGCAAGAGGCATTGAATTGTAATGACGACGTTAGCTAAGCGAATTATCCCATGCCTGGATGTTAAGGCAGGCAAAGTTGTCAAAGGTGTGCGCTTTCGTCAACATGAAGTCGTTGGTGATATTTTGGAACTCGCGAGCCACTATTCAAACTCAGGTGCTGATGAATTAGTTTTTTATGATATTACTGCAAGCAGTGATCAACGTCGGGTTAATCAAGCGTGGATCAATCAGATCGCAAAAAAAATAAATATTCCTTTTTGTGTCGCCGGCGGCATTCGAACTTTAAAAGATGCTGAAGTCGTTTTAAACGCTGGCGCAGATAAAATTTCGATTAACAGCCCTGCGTTAGAAAATCCTGATTTAATTAAT
>DAOUQR010000079.1 GCA_030625525.1 Pseudomonadota bacterium
CAATGATGAGCCCAGCAGCAGTGATGTTCAAAAAGCACAACAACAAGCGCAAGCGATTGTGAAAAAACTGAAAGCCGGCACGCCATTCAGTGCTGAAGCAATTGCATCCTCAGCAGGCAATACTGCACTTCAAGGCGGAGACTTAGGTTGGCGACCACTCGCCGAATTACCCGAAGTGTTCACAAAACAAGTATCCACATTAAAACCGGGCGAAATAGCGGGTCCTATCCGAGCCGCCAACGGTTTTCATATTATTAAATTAGTTGCTGTCAAAGGTGAAAAGAATCAAATGGTGACTCTCACGCATGCGCGACATATTTTAATTAAAACAGATGCTAGTCATGATGCAAAACAAGTGAAGGCTGAGTTAGTTAAATTTAGAAAAGAAATTTTAGCCGGCAAAAGTTTTAAAACACTCGCTAAAAAATATTCTGTTGACACCATGAGCGCGTTAAAAGGCGGTGACTTAGGTTGGGTACACCCGTCGGAGTTAGTGCCGAATTTTGCTAAAGCCATGCAGCATTTAAAGAAAAACCAAATCAGCAAGCCGGTAAAAACATTATATGGTTACCACTTAATTCAAGTCTTAGGCCGTAAGAAAGTCAGTAAGACCGATATGTTTGCTAAAAAACGAATTGAACAAATGCTTTATCGTCGTGAATTTACTAAACGTATTCAACAGTGGATCCGTCAGTTACGTGGCCAGGCTTATATTAAAATTATGCCGGCCTCTAAAGCGTAAATTCGGTGAAGATAGTTCTTACTCCCGGCGAACCCGCTGGAATTGGGCCAGACATAACCGTTATGCTGGCCCAAAATAAAATGTCACCACCCGATCTCTCGCTGATAACACTTGCGGATAAATTCTTATTGCAGCAACGTGCTGATCACTTAAACTTACCGCGTGAAATAATTGATTATGATCCTGATGTCTCTTTACAAAAAGTCATGCCAGGCCAACTCGTTGTATATCACCAACCATTAAAAACACCTTCTCAAGCGGGGATGTTAAATAAAGATAATGCGGTTTATGTATTGCAATGCCTTGATATAGCAACCGAGGGTTGTTTGACAAATGAATTTGATGCACTGGTCACGGGTCCCGTGCAAAAAAGTTTAATCCAACAAGCGGGGTTTAAATTTTCAGGGCATACGGAATATCTTGCACAACGTGCCGATGTGAAACAAGTCGTCATGATGCTAGCGAGTGATCATTTACGCGTGGCCCTCGTGACAACACACTTGCCTTTAACGGATGTCGCAACCGCGATCACACCTGAACGTTTAACCAGCGTCATACACATTTTATTACACGACTTAAGCACTAAATTACAGATCGAAAATCCCAGAATCGCTGTCTGCGGCTTAAATCCACACGCAGGTGAGCAAGGCATGTTAGGTCGCGAAGAGATTGAAGTGATCCAACCGGTTATCCAACAATTTAAACAGCAAGGTTTTCACATCGACGGACCCTTTCCTGCCGATACCCTTTTCACCGCTCACCATTTAGAAAATTATGATGCGATTCTCTCGATGTTTCATGACCAAGGATTGCCCGTGATTAAGCATGCCTGCTTTGGAAAAATTGCAAATATTACATTGGGCTTACCCTTTATACGCACCTCCGTTGATCACGGAACGGCTTTGGACTTAGCAGGAACGGGTAAAGCAAAGATGAATAGTTTACACTACGCCCTAAACCAAGCAATTATAATGGCAGCCTATCAATCATGAGTACGCACCGCGCTCGCAAGCGTTTTAGCCAAAATTTCTTAACCGATGAGATGATTATTGACCGCATCGTCAAATCACTCGCACCAAGACCCGACCAGGCGCTCGTTGAAATTGGCCCGGGGCAAGCCGCCCTCACTCGCAAAGTACTTCCGTTATGCTCCCAACTTGATTTAATTGAATTAGATAGAGACTTAATTGAAAAGTTAGAACGCTTATGTGCAGATTATCCTTTCGTTAACATCCATCAATCAGACATTTTAAAATTTGATTTTCAGACTCTCTATAAAAATAAACCGCTCAGAATATTCGGCAATCTGCCCTACAATATTTCGTCACCGATCTTATTTCACTGCCTTCAGTCCGTTGATATGATTGGTAATATGTTGTTTATGCTGCAAAAAGAAGTGGTGGAACGTTTGGCAGCAGAGCCTCATTGCAAAAGTTATGGCCGCCTATCCGTGATGGTGCAGTTTTATTGTCAGGTTGAATCCTTATTTGATGTGCCGCCAACGGCTTTTTTACCACAACCAAAAGTAGAATCGGCAATTGTGCTATTAACACCAAAACCGCCAGCCGAGCGAGTCGTTGCCAACATGCCTTTATTCCAAGACATTGTAAGAACAGCTTTTTCTCAACGGCGAAAGATGCTTCGACAGTCGTTAAAATCCATTTGTGCGGCCACTGAGTTAGAACGAGCGGGCATTGATCCCCGCGCGCGCGCCGAGACACTATCGGTTAAAGACTTCGTTGAACTAACAAATCTTTTGTATAAAGATAAGACATAGGCTGTTATAATTAATCTTACATTATGATAATGGAGTCAACCATGTTTAAAAGCATACAAGGAATTATGCAAAAAGCGTCTCACAAGCCCGAAAAAACCGATAAAAAAAAATTACTCCCCGTATTAACTGCAGACGCCTTATTGCGCGATAAAAATCGACGTACGATTGTCAGGCAATTTCCAAAACTGTTAAGTTTTTCTGATGAAAATTTTAAAAACCTCGCAACACCTGTCATTAATAATTTTGCCGAGTTCGTGCAGCAATTACCTGAAACGCGAAATAGCTTTTATTCGCAACTCGGTGGCTTGATGGATCATGCTCTTGAGCGATCCCGCAATTCCATGATCCTGATACGTAATTATTTTTTACCCGATGGTAATGATAATGCGCCACTAACACAGCCACAAACTTTATGGGCATATACCATATTTACCGCCGGTATTTTACATGACATTGGCAAAGTCAATGTTGATTTTATTGTAGAAATGTATGATCAAAATCGCGGATTTATAAAAAACTGGGGACCCTTTACTGGAGATATGATCGGTCAAGGTGATTTATATGATTACGAATTTGACAATGCGCACCCCCACGAATTTAAAAAACGCGTCACCATGCTAATGGCCAGACAACTGATGCCTGAAGAAGGTTTCAACTGGATCGCCAGCAATAAAGATGTATTACATGTTTGGTTAGCATTACTCGATGATGATTACCGTGGCGCCGGTGTGCTAGGCAAGGTGTTTATGCGCGCCGATGCATTAGCCATCCAGCAAAATCTTGCTAAATTACTGGAAGAATCACACAATTTTGACGTGGATGAAAAAGTCGTATCTAAATTTGCGGACATGGATGACACGGAAAAGAAAAGCGAAGAGAAAACTCAGAAAACTGGCGACCCTCTCATCGACTTTTTAAACTGGCTCAAATCAGGCTTGGCTGAGCAACAATACATGTTAAACAAGTCCCCACTATTTTATGTCCCTGGCGGCATGTTGATGACCAGTGATATTTTTAAATATTTTTCTAATCAATTTGGCTACAGTGAAGGCGAAGTCGTTGGTGCCTTAAAAGAAAATGGCTTAGTCGAAGTGAATGAAAAGGGCGAAGCAAAAAAACAAGTAACTCGTAATTACGGCAAAGATAAATCCAGCACGATTGATGGCGTTATTCTAAAAAATCCTGATATCGTTTTACCCTCTGAATTTAAAGTATTAAGTAATCCAGTTGAAGGGCAGTACCTAACAAAAAGTTCGGCTCAATCTATACACCTCATGACATCCGAAACACTCGTGAATGCAAAAGGTTTAGCGAATAATTTTATTGTGAAAGTTGCAGGCGCGGCGACGGCCTCTCAATATATCGCGACGAATGGTCAACTCGTCAGTCAGGGACCAAAAGCGGCCATTGAAGCATCGCCTAATCCTTTCGTCACAATGAAATAACTCATGACTACCTATGCCATTGGTGATGTTCAAGGTTGTTATGATGAGTTGTCTCGTTTATTAGATTTAATTCAATTTAATGAACACCAAGATTGTTTATGGTTTGCAGGTGACTTGGTTAACCGCGGTCCCAAATCGTTGGAAGTCATGCGACTTGTCATGTCATTACCACAGGTTGTTTGTGTGTTGGGCAATCACGATCTACATTGTTGCGCCATCTCATTTAATGCCGAATCATCCCTGTCTTATGACACACTCGATGCGATCCTATCTGCACCCGATCGTGATGAAATTATTCATTGGTTGTTGCAGCAACCTTTAATTCATTCTGAAAAAAATTGGACTTTAGTGCACGCAGGTATTCCACCACAATGGACGCTTGATCAAACCTTAGAACGTGCCCATGAAGTTGAATCTGTTTTAAGAAGTGACGCCGCTGTAGATTTTTTTAAACAGATGTATGGCAACCAACCAGATCTTTGGAACAATCAATTAACCGGTTGGGATCGACTGCGCTGTATCACAAACCATTTAACCCGAATGCGATATTGTACTGAACAAGGTAAATTAAACTTAACAATGAAAGCAACGCAAGCCCCCAAAGGTTACGCACCATGGTTTAGTTTTCCAAACCAACTGGCTTCACACGAAAAAATAATTTTTGGTCATTGGGCAGCGCTGCAAGGAAAGGTCGCTGAGAAAAATATATTCGCCATCGATACCGGCTGCGTCTGGGGGGGTAAACTAACGGCCCTACGTCTTGATGATCTAAAAACGATACAGATACTTTAATAAGAAATTTTGAAGGCAATATTCACGCAAGAGAGCATAACGTCTAAAACAAAACTGCAATGTGATGCGCACCTAAGCCTCACCTCTTCTAACGGAAAAATCAGCAAAAGTTTGTGACGTTTGTGGCGTGATTTCAATATCTTTTACTTTAGCTAGCGGTGGGCCTTTCCATAACCAATCGGTTAATTGTTTAAGCTCTTCTTCTGTACCGCAGACCATTAATTCGACGCGGCCATCTGATAAATTTCGTACCCAGCCGGTTAAACCCAAACGTTTTGCAGCCTTGCCTGCCGATGCGCGATACCAAACACCTTGAACGCGGCCGCTAATTAAATAGTGTTGGCACAACAATTAACTTTTTCCTATGGCTTTCACTAAACTGGCTTCGGTTTGTAAACCGAGTAACGTTTTGACGAGCTTACCTTTTGGATTAAATACATAGGTTGCTGGCAAACCAGGGATATTGCCGAGACCTAACAAAGGCGCGGGATCTTCAGCGAGAGTTGGAAATTTTGCACCGATTTTTTTAATAACATTATTTAATTCGTCAAGACCCACTTGATCATAACTAACGCCAAAGACAATCACGTCTTTCTTTTTATAATCATTGTAAAACACATTCAATGCGGGGATTTCTTTATAACAAGGTTTGCACCAGCTTGCCCAGTAATTAATAACAACCCATTTACCTTGAAGCTCAGAAAACTTGAATGATTTGCCGTTGTAAACGGTCAAGGTTGGCGATTCACTGCAAGCAGCCAACACAAACACACTTATCACTGCGATACATAATACAATTAATTTTTTCATGCTTACCTCTTTTACTAAACGGATGCTCGCGCATACACCGTGATTTCACTGCCATCCTCAAAAACCAGCGTGACAGGAACTTCTTGGCCTGCGGTTAATTGTTTTGTCAAACCAATCAACATGATGTGAAGACCGCTGTTTGTTAATTTTTGCCCCCGGTGCGCGGGTACTTTGATGTCTTTCACCGCGGTCATCATCGAATGATTTTTCTGCTTTGTTGTTTTATGCAACTGCACTTTTTTTGCGACAGGACTAACGACGGCAATAACCGTATGAGATTGACTGCCGGTATTAACAACGTCCATCAAAATTTTAGTTTGCCGAATGTTGATCGTCGTCGCTTTCACGCTCGGTGCTTTAATTTGAATGACATCCGCAGCAACTTCTTGATTTGCAGCGAAGCTTATACCGACCAGCAGACTCAGTACTAACGTTAATGCCTTTTTCATCGTTATCTCCTTAGTTAATCACGTCATTGATTTAAC
>DAOUQR010000302.1 GCA_030625525.1 Pseudomonadota bacterium
TGATGATTAGATATCTTAAGCTCAAAATAAGGATAACCTAAAGATGCAAGCCCCTCCAAAGTGGAAGTCAGCTTTTGTTGTTTTAGTAGCTTCTCGGCTTCTATGTATGTAATGTTTGCTCTTATCATAATGGCCAGCAGATGTTGGAAAGGATGAATTGAATATAGCGCATACTAATATAACTACCGTCAACTTTGAGACCGTCTGGAGCATGTAAAAGTTCATGCTCCATGCATAATTTACTAATTTTTTTGAGTTTCGCAACTCAATACATTGTATTGCGACCCAACATCAGCAGACAACGCCAATTGATTACCTTTGTTTTTATCAGCAAAATTAACGTTTAAAAATTTTATCGTAGCATCATTCCAGAATGAAGCTTTGTTAGGCCCCTCAACAGAGCAATTTAGCCCAGACACACAACTAACCTGCGGGTAATAACCTGCGATCATGCTGCCTTCTAAGTCATAGGTAATTTTAGTTGCGCCAGCAACATTCGAGTGGAATGTGCAAATGAGTGTAGTAGCGCCATTACCACCAATGCTGGAGAGATCAACGATTGCAGGGTGCATCATATCAATCATTTGATTTGGGACAGGGAGAGTTCCCGCGATATTCGCTGTTACTAGCCCAAGTAAAACTAAAGCCGCACATGCACCACGTATATTTTTTTGAAATATTTGTTTAATCATTCTTAATTACACCTCTTAGATATTTAAAGCCTGACGTTTAATAGCGGTAGTTACAGTAAACGACCGTATCTATGCCGTCCAACAACGACAGAAAAGCAATTTTAACACAACTGCTGAGCAAACATCAACCACAACTTTGCTCAACAAACGAATCGCATCAAAATAAATGTTACTGCGTAAACCTAACGTGTCGATCACTTTAGACAGCTTCAAAACTTACAACCAGTTGTTTGCAACAAAGTTTCATTCGTGGCATTGGGCACTGGTTTCTTAAATTTACTTTTATATGCTTCTTGAGACATAGTAAAAAAGCTAAATTTCATATACAGCATTATAGGGTTTTTATCTGTTTGGCTTTGCGCGATATAACCTGATGAAGATGTGCTTGTTTTTTCGCAAAGTTCAACCAAAACTGCATCAAGTCCTGTTTCTTCAATTGTTTCAGCACACAACCTTTGAAGTCGTAATTTCTCTTTGTCGATGTCACCCCACATCATAAAGCCTAGTATCTCAGTCATGAATAGACTATTGTAACGGTTTGTTTTTTTTGGATATCGTTCAAGCGTCTTACTTGTAATGAATTTTTCAGCTGCTTTTTTATACAGAATTCTTCTAAATGTAGCGGGTATCTTTTTTTTCATGAAACGAATGAATTGTTGAAAGGCAAGCCTTTCTTTGTTTTCGCGTATGGTCTTTGTTAATAAGACTGTTTTTTCTTTAATTTCAGCAGACCTTGATTCTAAATTGTCCTGCGTGACAATGCTTGCCACATGAATACAATCTTTAAACTCTGTACTTTTTAATCTAAACTGTTCCATCTCTGAGGGAATGTGGTTAACTGACCTTAATATTGGAAATCCAATAGCTGATTCGCAGGCTTTCACTTCTGATGAAAGCATACTTAAGTCAGGATTGTGGCGAATTTTTCCCAGTGCCTGGTATTCAATGGTTTGCGTAGTAGAAGTAGATCTTTCAAATTTGACACCATTCATATTGCAAAAGTTTCTTCCGCCAATACCAATAACGACTTGTTCCACGATACCTATATTTCTTTGCAATAATCCAAGTGCGATGTTTTCAACAAGTAATCTAATAATGGCGGTATTCTTATTAAGTAAACAATTCAATGAGGCAATAGCGAGGGTGTTGTCTTGATCATTAAAGTAGACCATAGCGCCACCAATAATTTCTCCATTTTTTCTTATTAAGAAGCTTCTAGAATCTTTTGATAGCGCATCAAAAATTGCATAAATGCCACCGGGTTTGCCTATTGAACCACAATCACCACATACTTCTCCCATGTATAAAGCCAATCCATAGTTGTATTCTTCGTCAGACATAAAGCGAAGACTGTATTCTCCAATCGTTACTGCGTCGGGTATGTTGAAAGAAGTTTTTTTAGGACGGTGCGAATTTAAAATAGACATCAATCTGTCTGAGAAGTGGAGCTCAAAACGTCCATCAAACGCTTTCTTGTTAAGGTCAAAAAAACAAG
>DAOUQR010000015.1 GCA_030625525.1 Pseudomonadota bacterium
TTTTTTCTGAAGTTATTTCTTTGTTTAAAACGGGACTTAAATCATTTACGTTTCCATCTTTATTGGAATAATCGGGTAAAGAACCGGTTGTTACGCGAATTTCATAAGCAGGAGTTAATTTTTCGCCGCCTGGTTTTGCATAGACATTAACAGTCGATGTTACGGAGAGTGCTTTCTTAAGATTGGCTTTTATAGCGTCTTTTGTGTTTTTTAAAATAGAGTTATCGTAACGCACAACAGCGCTTTGTTGGTGCGACGCGACTTTTTTAGCTTTTTCGGAATTGGGAGTATCAACCTCTTTTGAGATCTCCTTAAAGATGTCTTTTCTCTTAACTCCAGCATCACTTTTGTTAGCTTTAAAATCGGTTTGTTCTACTGTTACTCCAGGTTGTTCAAGTGAACTACCTGCTTTACCAAATCGGATGACTTCAGCATGGATATCTTTGCGTTTAACAACAACAGGAACAGGCTTATGTCCGCGAAGTTTTTTAGGGATGAAGGAATCATCATCAATGATGGCTTTGATATCGTCTGCCGATTTTATTTTGATAGCTTTTTGTTGAGCTAGGATCGGTTGTTTTTGTCCTAAAATTTTGGCATTTTCATTGATTCGTTGTTTCTGTGTTGGAATATAGTAATTGTAGCGCGCTGCGTCATCTTGCAAATCGGTGCTTAAGGTATTGCGCCATTGCTTATGACTCACACTTTGCTCGTTGGCATCTGCTTGAGCATCAGCATAAACAAGCCCACCATTTAAAAAATTGTAGCGCATGAACTCTGTGTCATAGTTTTCTAATTGAATATTATTCAACGGTGTCGCGCTAAGTTGTTCTGTGTAAAGCCGACGAACGCTATCCGCTTTTTTATTTACCTCTATGCCTGCTTCGCTTAGATCTTTCTTTTGCGTTTCAAACTTTTTATTGGGATCGATCAGCGTCGTTAATGTTGCGCTAATTAAATCGCTAGTGTTAGGTTGTGTTTCAATTGTAGTAATTTCATTGGGTAGTCCAATATAGCCGGCACTTTTGAAACTTTTCTCGATCGTCGTTTGTAATTCTTTTATAAAAACCTTATTTGCACCGGCGATCAACAGCTCACTATCGGTATTAAGTGCAACCGTATAATACTGGCCCTCATGGCGAACAGTCATTATGAGTGATTTTTTTTGAGTCGAGTGTTTGCTCAAAGCTTGTTGTAAAAATTGCTTGTGAAATGCCGCAAGTTGTTCGAGGTTGCAGGCCTCAGACTCAGACTTGCCAGATCGGTCGTCAAAACTTGCATAAACGATATCAGAATGTTCTACATGCCGATTTAAACTGCTTTTTTGTTTCTCATTTCCGGTGGATTTGTCTGTAAATGTCCATGGCATATAACTGGCTTTGTCATTGCCTACGACTCGGTTAAGAAACATGATGCCGGCAATATGTTTTGCTTTAAAGGATTTTAATGCTTCTTGGAATCCTTTCAGCATCACATAGCTGGGTTGGGCATATGAATCAGTGAGTCCGATTGTTTCAGGTTTTAGCAATGTTTTGGCATCATTAAGCGAATCAAATTCGTCAGTTGTAGTGTACTCACTTCTTGTAGCAGCAGCGTTCTTAGGGTTTTTATCAAAAAGTAAAAGAGCCTGCTTATTACGCCAACCTCCTTGATGGTTGCCGTATTCATTATAAGCGGATTGAAAGGCTGCTAGGTCATGGCGTTGAATCCAGTTTGCTAGTTGTTCTGCCGGCTTCTGCTTTTGTTTATTTACATGCGCTTGTTGTATCGCTGTAACCAAATCCTTATTTGCGTAGTTAAGTCCTGGCAGCTTATCACCCTGTTTTTCAAGTAACTCTGCGTGAAATTTTCGTATTATTTTGGCCTTGCCAATGACGCTCTCTAGCGCTTGTTCAATATTATCTTTTTGTTCCAAAAGTGATTTGTCACTCTCAATAACAGAACAAACGGCAGCATTGATTGGAGCACAATCATCAGAATTGCCCTGGTCTTTATAAACGAAATCGGTTGTTTCGGTTTTTAATGGAATCTTGTTTGCATCAAATGCGGGTTTAAATTTTTCAGCGATGAACTTTAATTTGGCTTTGGGGCTATTTCCATACGAATCAACATACAGCAACTCACCTGTACTGTTAAAAATAATCGCGTAAAAATGTCCACCTTCATTACAAGAAAGAATAAATGTTTTTTTCTGCTTTTGCTCTTTAGCAAGTTTCAGAGCTTCTTGAGCGTGATCGACTAAAGGTTGCCAAAAATCGTTGCCGCCTTGATTGCCTGCATTCACAAAAATAGTTGAAGCGTGCTTATAAATCGCTTTCAAACTCTTATCGCTCGGTTCTAGTTGTCGCCATTGCGCAGTTGCGAAATCTGGTTGATGCACCCGTAATGCATGAACGATAGACTCGACATCAGTGTCCCAATACCATTTTGTGGTATCGGATAGCTCTCCAACTTTGCTGCCAGGTTTAATTTGATACATATTTCTAACCTAAAAAAACGTTAAACGATTAAACTTAAGAACAGTATGCCACCCTATTATTAAGGTAATCTTACGATATTACCAATTATAGATAGATTTTACTGTTTTCGCACCACAGAATTATTTACAGGTCCGTATCAGTGGGCTCCTCTCAATCTATTTTGTAGCGATCAACAATGAATTTCGTCATCAATGGATCGACAAGCTTCAAACCATTTTCAGATTCATATAAATAATCATGATTAATTAGATATTTAACGGCGTTCTGTGTGCTTGTAAGCGGTAACTTAACCCTGTCTATGAATAGCTTGCTGTTTGGCTCATTCACTGATCCTAGGAGAGCAACCGTTGTCAGTACTTTTGTGCGATTCGTATTTAAAGGCTCTAAATCGGCGATGATTTTTCCTTTATTTTCGAACAAGGCAAGCTCCCAGCATTCGATAACCTTGTCTTCAGATGGTGGGTTAGAGCCTTCCCACAATTTATCGCATAACAAATTTGTATAGTAGGGATGAACCTCTGTTAGTGTTAGTAGTTTATCAATAACTGGGACAGAAAGTTCCACATTCCACTTAGCGTTAGATGCTTTTTGTATATGTTGCTTGAAATCTTCAGTCGTAATTCTATCTAAAATAATTTTTTTACACAGCATATAGAGTGGCTGGTTCCTATCATCAAAAATCTTTTTCAACATCATACGAGAACTGCCAGAGAAGATATAAGTGACATATTTGGAATGTTGAGCAACTGATCGGAGTGCGGCTTGTATTTTGTTCGTCTCATCGACTTTTAAGACATCCTGAAATTCGTCGAAAAATAACACAACGGGTTTTTTATGTTTTTGTGCGAGTATTTCTAAACCATTTAGCAAGTCCTCTAATTGGCTGATGGGATCTGCTGCAACAGTGCTAAATTCAACACTCAGCTCAATATGCCCTGCTTTAAAACCAATAGTCGCGGACTTAAAACTTTGCTCAACTAATTTAAGTGTCTTTTCTGAAAAACTCGCGATTTGACGCACAAGTGATGAGACGGCAGCGGCTACTTTTCTACAGACATCTTCTTCATACACGACACAAAATAAATCAATTCTGGCAAAAGTGTGTTTCCCTTTTTCGAGAGCATACAAAGCCAGGCTCGTTTTTCCGTATCTTCTTGGCGCGACGATAACAGTGTGTTGATTATTACTGATGTTATGATTGAGAACTTTTTGTTCCTTCACACGATTACAAAAAGCCATTTCAGTAGCAACTTTTGAAGTAAAATAAATGTTTTCCATGGGTCCACCCTAAATTTGGCAACCACAAGGCTATACCCAAAACTTGGGTGCGTCAAGGTTGTGCGCTTAGTTTTAAGGTTTCCTTAAGCTTGAGCAAGTATATTATGGCTTACTTTTTTTGTTTTTAGGTGTTTTATCCCGATGTATCAAGTTAACCATGAGCGCGATCAGGAACACGAGCATGCCCAAGCTGTTTATCGTGCAGCTGTTGAGGGCGATGCCTTGATAATTGATAATTTGATTACTCAAAGGGTTTTAATTAGCAGCGTACGGATGAAGGGGGATTATGATTGGCATCCTATATCTCAATGTGCCTTTGAAGGCAATGACAAAGCTGTTCGTTTCTTGCTCTTCCACAAAGGTGTGGTGCGTTACCCAGGTGCAAGAAAGACTGACTTGCTGCTTGGCTATGCTCGAGGGGGTCATGTTAAGCAGGTCAATCGCGCTTTAAAGATCACACATTAGCTACGGTCACTCTTACGCGATGATGGGCTATGCACTAGGGGGGCATGTTGAGCAGGTCAATGCCTTGCTCGATAGGAGGGGGGCTATCAAGATTGCAGTGTACGCCTATGCACTAGGGGGGCATGTTGAGCCGGTTAATGCCTTGCTCGATAGAGGGGTGTCGCTTATTTTCGCAGTGCGCGGTTATATCAATGGGGAGCATGTTGATAAAGCTAGGCGCTTAATTCTTCAGCGTGGCTTTCCATTCTTTGGACTCGTTGTTAATGACTCTGCATTCAATGCACGGGCCTTCCTTCGCAATACTCAAAAAATTAAACATCTTCAGAGCTTTTATGCGCTCTCTTATGAGCAAGCATCTCTCTGGCTGAGTTCTCCTCAGCTTAGAGAATGGCTCTTTTCTGCGCGAACTTCAAAACAGAAGCTGTCCAAAGACGTCATTTGCTTGATTGCCGCCAAGTATATCACCAATAGCGTGATCACCCAGTTACAGATGAGAACGCTCTATGATAAAGCCTATGATATCGCTCGACATCGCTTTGACCGTAAGGCCTATCCACACCTTAACGCTAAGGAGAAAAGACTATTTCGACGAGAACCTAGTGTCATACGTGCATTCAATCAGGGGATAAAACGACAAAAGAAACTGGCCATAGCTTTTCGCAAACAATTAACACCCATACAACAACAATATCAACAGGATGTCACTCAGGCAGAGAATGACAACGTTAAGCCCTGGTTTGCCAAAGATAATTTTCTTGTAATTACTCAAACTAAAATTCGTTGCCTCCAGTATTTCATTGCCCAATTGAATAAAATTGCTGACGGCACTGATGATAAAATCTGCGTCTTTGATATCGTCTCAAACATCCTTAACCCTAACTATCAAATTACGAGCGCGACAGTCCTAAACGATAACAACAAGAACGACAGCGATGTTGATGATGTTGAGGACTTCTCTGAAGTGATAATCAATAACTTGAGCCATCACAGAAACTCTGGCTGTTTCTGGAATGCCAACGTTATTCAGTGTGCCAAAAAATTTAAAGCACAACTTGAAAAGCCGTTTATTGAAAATTCAGAAGGACTCCTCGTTATGCCGACTCGGTGATTGACCCCTTACTGCTTTCGCTCCATCAAATCAGGTAAATTAATGATTTTTGAAAAATAAGCGTCATTTAATACTTCTTCAGTCACATCACTGGCGGTGATCAAGACAGGAATACAAGAATATCCACGGGGTAATTTAATGCGTTCAATTTTTTCTTTTACTTGGTTAATAATATTTTTTTTGATTTTGTTTGAAGAAAATTTGATTTCGCAGACATAGAGTGTTTTGTATTTTGTTTGGATTAAATAATCTATCTGACAACCTTGTTGTTTGGCCGTCTTTCTCTGAAAATAGGGGTTGTCATTAACGATATGATTGGGGTCGACATGCAATTCCTCGAGAATAAGGCGTCGATTGTTTAAGACTAAATTTTCAAGTTGTAAGCCCATCATGCATTCCCATGCGGGCAGAGAAGACAATGCGACATCTAAGTACTGATGTTTATTGACTTGATCGATTCGAGGCGCTATGTATTTTAAATAGAAGCGTAAATAATTATCCTTTAAGCGAAATTTACTCAATGAGGATGTTTTCCCTGTTTTCAATGACCAGGTATAGTCGCGCTGAATGAAGCCTGATATGACTAATTCATCAATATAGCTACTGAGCGAGCCACCACTCGCATAATTAATACCTGAAACAATTTGATCATAATCAGCAGGGCCTTTTGCGATGAAACTCACTATTTTTGTTTGGATTTGTCCTCGGGCGTCACCAAACAGATCATGAAAAATACGCTTGAAATCGTTGACCAACAGTCCATCTTTAGTGAAACACAAACGTTTGATATTCTCGATAGCAGATAACGTTGGATTGATTTGTTCGATATACCAAGGTACGCCGCCCATGATCGAGAGTAACATCAACTTTTCTTCTGAAGAGCCGATGAAGCCAGTTTCATTAATTAATTGATTGCAATGATGAAGCGGTAATTCTTCTAAGGTTAATTGTAGAGAGACGCGTCCAAAATAACCGGTGTTACTTAATAAGTTTTTTTCAATCCATGCTGAAACGGATCCGCAGATAATTAAGATAATTTTAGGATTTTTTTTGAAATAATTTTCCCATGCGTCATGTAATTTGCTCAAGAAGCTCGGATCATCTGCGGCCATCCAAGTAATTTCATCAAGTATGATGATGACGCGGCCAGTTTTTGTTTTTTCGTTGAGTAGTATGAATAACTTACTCCAGTCATTTGTTTGTATTTCAGGTAATCCAGATTGCTGAGATAATTGGAGGGCGAAATGGTCTCGTTGCAATTGCGCACTGATAGTCGTATTGGGGGCTAAGCCATTAAAGCGGTATGTTTTTATTTTTTTTGAAAATTCATCAATGAGTCGACTTTTGCCGATTCGGCGACGGCCTTTAATAACAACAAGGCTTGCTGTTTTAGTCTGTGTTGCTACAGATAAATAATTAAGCTCTCGAGCTCGCCCTATAAAATCAAAATTATCCATGCTTTTCTCGCTTATTAACTTGCGCAAAATCGTCTTAATGACTGTTTTGCGTAAGTTTAGCAGGGTCTTTTAACTTGCGCAAGATAGACAAAGTTACTGTTTTGCGCAAGTTGAAAAGGCCGCCTTAGCTTGCGGAAAACAGTCATAATGTCTGTTTTTCGCAAGAAGACAGCGCGACCCCCGCGCATATCCAAGCAAACATGGATGCGATTTTCCGCGAGCTTGTGGTATCAGCTCCGAGTTTGCAGTACAATTACGCACAAAATTTATCATTAAAATAATATCGAGAATATGTCTTTAGTCGCGCTTGGTTTAAATCATAAAACAGCCCCTATTGATTTGCGTGAGCAAATTCATATTGGCCCTGACGAGCATCCTGCTGCGTTGTGTGACCTATTAAAATATACAGATGTGAATGAAGCGGTCATGTTATCGACCTGTAATCGGACTGAAATTTATTGTGATAATGCCCATCCAGAACAGTTATTAGCCTGGCTGGCACAGAATCAAAAATTATCATTTGATCTCATTGAGCCTCATAGTTATGCACACCAGAGTGATGATGCTGTGCGTCATACCATGCGTGTGGCCAGTGGCTTAGACTCAATGATGCTGGGTGAGCCTGAAATTCTTGGCCAAATGAAGCGGGCCTACGGCTTAGCGTTTGATGCCGGTGCTGTTGGGCATCATTTACACCCTTGGTTTGAACATGTGTTTGCAGCGAGCAAAAAAATTCGCACGCAAACAGATATTGGTGTGAATCCCGTGTCACTCGCTTATGCTGGCATAGGGTTGACCAAAAAAGTGTTTGAAAATGTTAGCCAGTGTCACGTGCTTTTTATCGGTGCTGGAGACACGATCGAACTGTGTGGGCGTTATTTGCAAAAAATGGGTGTGAGTCATTTCACCGTTGCAAACCGTACAATGGAGCGTGCAGAAAGTTTGGCGCGTGAATTTGAAGGCGACAGCATTACTATCGGCGATATCCCCGACTATTTAGCTAAGTCAGATATCGTGATTTCTGCGACAGCATGTCCCCTGCCTTTTATTGGTAAGGGGATGGTTGAACGCGTGTTGAAGGAGCGCAATCACCGCCCCATGTTTATGCTGGATTTAGCTGTTCCGCGTGACATAGAACCCGAAGTGGGTGAGTTAGAGAATATTTTTCTTCATAATATTGATGATTTACAAAACATTGTGACGGACGGGCATTCTCAACGACAAACAGCCGCCCTAGAAGCTGAACAAATAATTGAAGCAGAGTTGTTGCATTACAATCAACAACAACGTGCGAAGTCAGCGAATAAAGCCATTCAAGGTTATCGTACGCATTTAAGTGCGATTGCTGACCGAGAGTGTGAGCGCGCATTACAACATCTACAACAAGGTAAAACCGCTGAAGATGCGCTCACAGAATTTAAACATAGATTAATGAATAAATTGATGCATGACCCCTCCCATAAAATTCGAGATGCGGGTCTGCAGCAACGCCAAGATGTGTTGGCATTAATCGAGCATTTATACGGATAAGTTGTTATGAAAGCATCGTTGCAATCTAAATTAGATACCCTGCTCAATCGTCATGAAGAAATCAGTGGTTTATTGAGCGATCCGGCCGTGATTTCCGATCAAAATCGTTTTCGCGATTTATCCAAAGAATATTCAGGTCTAGATGACGTCGTCAATTGCTATAAACAATTTCTGCAGTCTAGTGAAGCGATTGATAACGCCAACGCATTACTCGAAGAAGACGATGAAGAAATGCGTGAGATGGCGCAAGAAGAATTAACACAACACCAGCAACAAATAGAAGCAATTGAACAAGAATTAAAAGTACTGTTGTTGCCAACAGACCCGGATGATTCTCGCAATATTTATTTAGAAGTGCGTGCCGGTACCGGGGGTGATGAAGCTTCAATTTTTGCCGGTGATTTATTTCGCATGTATTCCCGTTTCGCTGAAAACCAAGGTTGGCAAATTGAAATTATTAATAGCAACGTGGGCGACCATGGTGGTTATAAAGAAATTATTGCCAAAATTTTGGGTCAAGATGTGTATGGTCATTTGAAGTTTGAATCAGGTGCCCATCGAGTACAGCGAGTGCCAGCGACAGAGTCGCAAGGACGTGTTCATACGTCGGCATGCACCGTGGCTGTTTTGCCGGAGGTTGAGGCGGTCGACAGTATCGACATTAACACGGGTGACTTACGCATCGACACCTTCCGTGCATCAGGAGCAGGTGGCCAGCATGTAAATACAACTGATTCGGCGATCCGTGTCACACATATTCCTACCGGCATTGTGGTTGAATGCCAAGATGAACGCTCTCAACATAAGAATAAGGCGAAAGCGCTTTCCTTATTACAATCACGCATACTCGCTGCAGAGCAAGCGCGTCAGCATCAAGAACAAGCTGCGGCACGAAAAAGTTTAGTCGGTTCGGGTGACCGTTCTGAGCGCATACGCACCTATAACTACCCCCAAGGTCGCGTCACCGATCACCGAATTAATTTAACTCTATATAAACTTGATGAAATTATGGAAGGATATTTAGCGCAAGTTATCGATCCCCTCCTCCGTGAGCATCAAGCAGAGCAATTAGTTTCATTGGAAGAGTTCTAACTCCGCTGTGAAGATGAAAACTATTGCTGATTGTATAAGTGCCGCTGAAGAACAATTACAAGCGACCTCGCCAACGCCTCGTTTGGATGCCGAGATCTTGTTATGCGATTGTCTTAATAAACCTCGTAGTTTTTTATACGCCCATTCCGAAGACCACTTATCTGCTGAGGTGCTTGATGCCTTTCAAGCTTTACTCACTCGACGTCAACAACACGAACCGGTGGCCTATCTAACGGGGCATCAAGAATTTTGGTCGATGGATTTGCTCGTCACACATGATACTTTAATTCCACGTCCTGAAACGGAATTGATGGTTGAACTCTGTTTAGCGAATGTGTCCTCGGATAAGTCCCATAAGATTATTGATATGGGAACCGGCTCGGGCGCGATTGGATTGGCGATCGCAAAGGAAAGACCTCACTGGGAGGTGTTGGCGACCGATCACAGTGCTGCAGCTATAGACGTTGCTAAACAAAATGCAACACATCATCAGATCACGAATATAACGTTTGCTGTGAGTGATTGGTGGCAAGAGGTTGCTGCTGAGAATAAATTTAATGCAATACTGAGTAACCCACCTTACGTTACCGAGGAAGAGCGAAGTTATCTTTCTCCTGAAACAAGCTTTGAGCCGCCAAATGCGCTGTTCGCACCGGAACAAGGACTTGAGTCGATAGCACGTATTATTCAAGGGGCGAAAGCCCACCTGTTAT
>DAOUQR010000148.1 GCA_030625525.1 Pseudomonadota bacterium
ATCAGGCAGATTATTATCCCACTCAATCAACGTCGGTACAGCGCCAAAGCGTTTCAACGCTTTTTTATATAAAGCCCAAACCTCCGAACGCACACTAAAGCCATGCGTATCTAACAAATGCGTTTGCTTATCTTCAAAACCGGCTAAATGAAATTGTTTGACGCGATCAATATCAATACCATTGATAAAATCCATCGGGTCAAATTGATGGTTCTTAGCGCTAACATAGATATTATTGATGTCGAGCAGGATATAACAATCAGCCTGATTGGCGATTGCATTTAAAAAGTCCCATTCCGTCAGGGTTGAATGGGTATAACTTAAATAACTAGAAACATTCTCGAGTAAAAATGGTTTGTTCAAAAAATTTTGCACCTGGCTTGCGCGCATTGCAACGTGCTTTAAAGCTTCTTCTGTATAAGGTAGGGGCAATAACTCATGTAAATAACGCTCAGCATGTGAGGCCCAGCAACAGTGGTCACTCACAAACGCCGGTTCAAAACGTTCAACTAAGCTTTTTAAGCGATTTAAGTAAGCTTGGTTAAGCGGATCAGTCGATCCAATCGATAAACCCACGCCATGCAAAGCAATCGGATAATGTTGTCGAATTTGGGATAAATGCGCCAACGCCGGACCACCGGCCATCATATAATTATCAGACAACACCTCAAACCAACTGACAGAAGGCTGTTCAGTAAGAATCGTTGAGTAATGCTGAGATCGAAGCCCCACGCCTATGCCAAGGAGTGGGGCGCTTTGGTTATTGCAAGCCAAAGACATTAGGAGCCGGATTTACTTGTATCGGAACTATCTGCTTCAGTACGACCGTTAACTAATTTGTCACATAAACCTTTAGGTGTCATTACCCATTCATTTTTATCAGCATCTGCTTTTGCTTGGCCCGCACAGGAGTGAACAGCATTACCACAATCATTTTTGCTTGCCTTCACAACGCCATAGCATTTTTCCATGCTTTTAGTATCTGCTGCTTGAGAAACCGTTGTTGTTGCTGCGACGGTTAAGCCAACGACAGCAACGCCTGCAATAAGTTTTTTCATATTTAACACCATTTAATCCTCTCCCTGAGTATATGTCTTTAAGAACAAGTTTGACTTGCGAATCGAATATGATTGTAGATTAAGATTCAAAGATGTCTACTAAATTCAGTGAATATTTTGACATCTCTATACCCATAGCCGATCTAAATCGGTTATAATCGCGCCTTCAATTCTTGTTGGACACAACCATGGGTATTTCTCCTTTTATGAGTATGTTCGGGCGTTCGCCTTTGAAGCCGCTCGAAAAGCATATGAATAAAGTTCATGATTGCGTGAAACACTTACTCCCTTTTTTTAACGCCGTACAAGCAGAAGTTTGGTCGAATGCTGAAACTGCGCAAAAGCAAATCGCCAGTCTTGAAAATGAAGCCGATGCGTTAAAAAAAGACCTGCGTCTACACTTACCCTCCGGACTCTTTTTGCCGGTACCGCGTACGGATATTTTAGAACTCGTGACCAAACAGGATCGTATCGCCAATAAAGCGGAAGACATTGCCGGCATCGTATTTGGACGCCGAATGGTGCTGCCTCCGGCAATTGCACACTTGTACATGGATTTACTCAAATGCTGTATAGAAGCCTCCAACCAAGCACGCAAGGCCATCAACGAGTTGGATGAGTTACTTGAAACAGGCTTTCGCGGCAATGAAATCAAAGTGGTCGGTGACATGATTGTCAAGCTCGATACCATTGAACATGACAGCGATGAATTACAAGTCACTTTACGTCAAGAACTCTACAAAATAGAAAGCAAATTATCCCCCGTCGATGTCATGTTTATCTATAAACTCATCGATTGGACGGGTGACTTAGCAGACCGCGCTCAAACTGTTGGCGGTCAATTACAATTGTTATTAGCACGGTAGTATTTAAATGGCTGATCATGCAAGTTTGTATATTCTCTTAGCGTGTGTCTTCGGATTCCTAATGACCTGGGGCGTTGGGGCCAACGATCTTGCTAACATCATGAGCACCACCATGGGCTCAAAAGCAATCACGGTCCGACAAGCGATGGTGATTGCCGTGATATTTGAATTTGCGGGTGCCTACTTTGGTGGCAGTGGCGTCACCGATACCTTAAGAAATGGCATCATCAATACCGGTGCACTCTCTAATAATCCAAAAATATTAGCCGATGGGATGCTGGCACTCTTAGTCGCCGGTATGACCTGGATGGGTTTAGCGAGCTACTTAGGTATGCCGGTATCGATCACCAATGCTATTGTCGGTTCGATGGTCGGTTTTGGTTTGGTCGTGTTAGGGCCGAGCGCAATTCACTGGAAAACCGTCACCTATATTGCCATCAGCTGGATTAGTTCACCGATGCTGGCGGGTGTTTTAGCCTATTTATTGATGACCAGTATCCATGTCTTCATTTTTGCCAGACGCAAACCGATTAAACATGCCAGACGACTCATGCCGCTGTATTTATTTTTGGTCGGTTTAATTTTATCATTTATTACGGTCTTAAAAGGTTTGCGCCATTTTGGAATTGAAATCACGCTCACCACAGAAATTATTTTAACGGCAGGCAGTGGCCTGCTAATTATGGTGCTAGGTTATATCCCCATTCGCCGGATCGCCGAAGAAGCCGTCGGTGTCCCAAGACGTAAACGGTTTGAATACGTTGAACGCATGTTTGCTTTACTGATGGCCTTAACAGCTTGCGCCATGGTTTTTGCACACGGCGCGAATGATGTCTCCATTGCTGTGGGCCCCATGACCGTTGTGATAACACTAGCGCGTGGTAATGGCGCCAGCTTGTTAACCGACAACTACCCTGGGTGGATTGTGTTTCTAGGTTGCACCGGTGTGATCACCGGCATGTTGATGTACGGTCGCAAAGTGATTGAAACCGTCGGCAGTGGCATCACCGCTCTCACCCCAAGTCGCGCCTTTGCAGCAACCCTTGCAGCCGCCACCGCCGTCGTCGTCTCAACCAGCACGGGTATACCGGTTTCAGCTACGCAAACATTAGTGGGGGGTGTATTAGGTGTCGGTCTAGCCCGCGGTATTGGTGCACTCAATATGATAGTGATCCGCAATATTTTCATGTCTTGGATCATCACGATACCGGTCGCATCGTTACTTACGATCGGCTACTACCACTTATTTTTGTTGTTGAGTTAAGTTTTTATTTAAACATCTTGATCGAACTGTTCTAATAAGTTGATCGCGACACCAATAAAGTCTTTGCTGGTGATAATGCCAATGAGCTTATTGTCAGAAAGCACGGGCAGGCAGCCGTAGTTATGTTTTTCCATAAATAACGCAGCACTGCGCAAATTAATCTCTGGCCCGATAGATTTGACATCACGCACCATCACATCTACTAATTTCACGGATGCTTCAAATTGTTGTAATCGCTCATTTGACATATCCGTGATACGAGACATCGTACACGCCAAAATGTCACGATGGGAGATCAGGCCGCTCAGTTGTCGCTTCTCATCCAAAATAGGAATATGGCGAATACGTTTATCATGCATGAGCTGACGCGCATCCGATAGCGTGTTAGCTTCGCTCAAGGTAATTAAGTCTGTAGACATCACTTCGGTCACTGAGATCATCATTAAAATCCTTCCCAAATTTCATCTTTATCTTGAGCGACATCTGGATTATCTCGCAGTTGAGCTAAACGTTGATGCTTTTGTTGTTCACGCTCTATCGATGCACTCGGCTTATTTTTTTGGTTAAAATTATTGAGAAATTCGTCGATATTGCTGACAAATTTACGCTCTAACGATTTAAAAATCATAGGAATATTCCAGACATGTTATAATTGCGGGCAATTTTACCGCATAAGGCGGCTATTCACTAATAATATTTATCGTCTTTGAGGTGAACGCATGACAAAATTAGAAAACCCTTTAGGTATTCAAACTGAATATGTTGATACTTACAAACCGGAACTGCTTTATCCTATTACACGCATTAATAAGCGCCGTGAAATTAATATTAGCGGTGAGCTGCCGTTTTCAGGTGTCGATATTTGGAATGCCTATGAAGTCTCATGGCTCGATCCCCAGGGCAAACCAGACGTTGCAATCGATGAAATTCGCTTTCCCTGTGGATCTGAATGCGTCATTGAATCAAAATCGCTTAAGCTCTATTTATATTCATTAAA
>DAOUQR010000307.1 GCA_030625525.1 Pseudomonadota bacterium
CGTTAGCAAAAGCAGAGCTATTAATTAAATCACAAGATTTTGTTGTCTGATCTTGTTTTTGAATTTCTGAGGATAGTATTTGTCGAACGTCTCCAATCGTACTGCCACTCGATAATTGTAAATTAATTTGTGGCTCTGAAAAATAGTCATGAAAAGCCCCAAATAGTTTAATGGTGATGTTCAACATAGGTATACTAACTCTTAAAAAGGATAGACGTTTATTATATCGTGTTTGTTGTAGTTTAAACACTCTTCTTCAAATACGGCCCAGCAATTTGCTGCGAGCATTGGATTGATTTTAAATGATTCTTGTCCATTTAATATTTCTACTTGGCACTTGCCATTAACATCGATGTGTTGATGCGCTTTAAGAAAATATCGGAAACCTTCTTTTTTCTTTCCCGATGATAATGAGAGTGCGCTTATGGGTTTTTCTTCTGGCATGCCGAGCAAATGGCGACACAGTGGATAAACAAAAAATCGTAATCCTACGGCTGCAGAAATGGGATTGCCAGGCAAGCCAAAATAATAGGGTCCTTGATCAAGTTGAGAAAACAATAGAGGTTTTCCAGGTTTGATTTTAACTTTGTGGAATAGCTGTTTGGCGCTTAAGTTTTTTAATGTCGTGGGGATGAAATCCCATTTTCCAGCTGAAACAGCTCCTGTAGAAATAATGATATCGGGCTGATCATTTAAGATGGCATCCATGCGTTCTAAAAACACATTTGGATCATCAAGGATGCTGCCGTAATAAGTCGGCTTAAGTCCTTTAGCGGTTAACGTGGACGTAATATACGATGCATTGGCATTGCGAATTTGTCCTGGTAGCAATGTTTTTTGGCTAAGGTCATCGATGATTTCTTTGCCGGTGCATATTAAAGCAATTCGCGGTGTTTTTTGAACTAAGACTTTTTCAATACCGAGAGCAGCAAACGCCATCATATGTTGCGCGTTAATTACTTGGCCTGGATTGACAAGTATTTCATTTTTTGAAAAATCTTCACCGATGCGACGTAGATTTTCATGTTTTTTAATGGGGCGTGTGATGCGGATACCCTGAATTTGTCCCTGATCATCTTTTAATTGTTCGACATCTTCAATGCGAACGATGCAGTCATATTCTTCAGGTACGGCCGCGCCAGTCATTATTTCAGAGCTTGTTTTATTGCTTGAATTGGTTTCTTTAAGAATATCGCCGGCAGCGATTGTTGTGATGACTTTAAATTGCAACGGTTTATCTTGAGATGCTTCGATTGTTTCTGCGGATTTAAGTGCAAATCCATCCATCGCTGAATTATTAAATGCAGGTAATAATTCACTGTTGCGTAACGTTGTCGCGCTAACTCGGGTTAAGGCATCCTGAATGTTGACGTACTCTTGTCCTAAACATGGAGGCTGCTGAGTTATTAAGTTGATTGCTTCGAGATAGTTAATCATGGGCGACTTCATTTATGATTTTGAGTGCATGAGGGAGTATGGCTTGAAGGATTGTTATTCCTTCGGTCACAGCGTTGGGGTTGCCCGGTAAGGCTATAATCAGTGTTTGTTTACGAATGCCAGCAAGACAGCGACTGAGCCAGGCATATTTTGTATAGTGTGCACCTTCTTTTCTTAGCATTTCTCCAAAACCGGGGATGATACTATCACAGTATTGAGTCATGGCTTCTGGTGTCACGTCTCTAGGGGATAATCCTGTGCCGCCCGTTGTAATGATAAGCTTCGGTGCGACTGTATTTACTACGGTATCCAGTCGATCGATAATTATTTGTTTATTATCGGGGATAACTTCGTAATGTTCGATTTTGCAGCCTCGCTCTTCTAAAGCGGCTTTTAATAGGGGACCGGATCGGTCTTCATAGTCTCCGTTAGACGCGCGATCACTCATGGTAATGACGGCCGCGCTAATGCCTTGCATCATTTGTGAAGATGTTTGTGGTGTTAAAACGGCTTGTAAACTTTCGGGAATACCCTCAGGGTGTAGCCAGCAACCACTTTTTCCACCTTCTTTGACTAATAAACGGATGTCGCAAATCGATAAAGCCGGTTCAACCATTTTGGTTACATCATAAATAGTGAGTAAGGCGGCATTCACACCCGCGAGAGCCTC
>DAOUQR010000233.1 GCA_030625525.1 Pseudomonadota bacterium
ATCATTCAAACCTTGAGTTAGTGAATAATAATATGATCTCAGTCAGCCGTGGAGTCTTGATTGGTAACGCTGTGAATACGGTTATGAGAAATAATCATGTCATATCTCACAGTCCGCGCCAACCGATTGTTACAATTACTAATCCCCAAGGTAGCTTGACAGTAGCAGATAATATTCTAGATGGTACTATTCTAGATGCCGATGGCGAGCCAGTTTCATATTATCTTCCGTGGTGGTTCAAGTTTGGTATTTGGATTGATTATAACTTTTCGCTCCCTGCACAAGAAAACGGCTCGCTGAATAGGGTTAATATTAAAAGAAATGTTATCCAGGGTGTGCATTCCGGAATGATGATGCTGAACTGGGCGAGTGCTTTTAAGACTGACATGAATAATATTAAGGTAACAGAGAATGATATCCAGTGCTATAACCCTAATTCATACCTTGATCGAATTGGACAACCATCACAAGCCGTGAAATTTATAACATTATATGATGCCGGTATGATTAATAATGTGGCATTGATAAATAACAATGTGACTAACTGTGCAGGAGCTGTAATAGTCGATGACTTTTTTACAGGAGAGGCTTCAAATGTGAATAACGTCCGTACTCTAGACATTCATCTTTCTCGCGAAGCGGTGGGTTTGTCTGGCACACCTGCTGAATTGAAAGCTGCGGCTCAAGAGGAATTCTAGCGAGGATATGGAAGACCTTACGGGTATGTTCATCAGCGATTAACAACCTGTGGCTCTCCTGGAATTAATGGGGTTAGAAAGATCCTCGGGGGTAGTCCTCGAGGGCAGTCCTCGAGGGCAGTCCTCGAGGGCAGATCTTCACAACAGCCAAGTACAACAAGTCATTGATCCGCACAACCCACTTGAAACTGGAATAACTCAACGATTAAATGTGAGATTAGAGAGACGCGTTGAATAATAGCTTGCATACACGATGTTGGAGTCATTGTTGCTGATTTGAATGAACGTTTGAGAAGGCCCAACTTTCGGTGTATGACATATTGAAGAAGAACTAATAATTAGGAAAGTGCATAAATATGATCGATAGTGAGTCGCCTATGGCCATTGATAATTTTTGATACCAATGATTTTGTACCGATTTCTGGTAGATCAGCCACGCCAAGATGATGTTGCTCCATAAGTAATTTAAGCAAACTGATGCTTTGATCCATTCCTCGAATTTTTTCATTAAATGCAGCAAACGATATGTTTGACGCACACCATCAATCTTAAATTGTTACCTCCAATATCTATGATCCACCATTTATCCTTGTATTTAGAGTACTTTATACGTATCAAGTATAGACCAAGCACCCATATTTCCCGACAAACAATTGCACAGCACAAATAAGCAACCTATTCGTAAAATTCACAGAAAAACGCATCACAAATCCCCTCTAACTAGTACCCTTTCCATTTAATTTTGACGGATTGAACGCCCAGCGATTGTATGATGAAAAGATAACCGGGAGAATCGATCAAAAGCATCTTCAGCTGGGAGGGGTATACAGGCTCAAATCGCCGCGCATGCAGAGAGCGATATAGAAATTTGTGGGGCAACAAAAATCAAGAGGTAAAGCAAGATGCTTTAGATTGTGCCAGCAGTTCTCAATTTGAAAACTGCTGTAGCAACTTTGGGTGTCTTCATTTCCATAACGTCATAGATTATATTATAAATTTCATTTAGTGCGGACCCCGGTTGGATATTTTATGCATAACCTATCTGTACTGCGTTCAAACCGATGGTATCTCGTAATTCTGTCAAAAGGGCATCGGTGGGTGCGACGTGCCAGTCGTCACTGAAGACGAATTGGGCTTTGGCGCTCTGGGTTTGGAACAAG
This sequence comes from Pseudomonadota bacterium, assembly GCA_030625525.1. GTDB lineage: Bacteria > Pseudomonadota > Gammaproteobacteria > DAOUQR01 > DAOUQR01 > DAOUQR01. The sequence goes on from DAOUQR010000233.1 coordinate 1,859, forward strand.
ACATTCACTTTGCAGGTGCCTTGATTGTGAGTGCTTAGAATGCGTTTGAGCTCTTCTAGTTTAGTCTCATCCCAGCTGTCTGACTGGATTGAAATGAATACACTGCGGGCGTAGCTTGCTCGTGCAGTGTCAATCGTCATGAAACGTTTTACCATCATGCGTAAACCGCCGGAAAAATTATCGTGGCTGACTTCGCCTTCGACAATTACGATGGTGTCGGTTTGAATGAGTTCTTTATATTCTTCTAGCGCTTCAGAAAAAACAGCGACATCGATGCGAGCGGTATTATCGTCTAAGGTGACAATCGCCATGGGATCACCACGCTTTGTTATTAAGCGACGAACGGCTGTGATCATCCCGGCGACGTTGATGACTTTGCCTTCGTTGGGGGTTAGTTCAGCAATGCAGCCGCTGGCAAAATTGTTTAACTCGTTGCGGTAGATATCAATCGGATGTCCGGAGAGATAAAAACCTAGCGTGTCTTTTTCACCTTGCAGGCGTATTTTGTCACCCCACTCTTGAGTTTTAATATATTCAGCGGCAAAGTCTTCAGCTAAGTCTTGGCCGCCCATTGAGAATAAATCATTTTGACCGTTTTGTTGATTTTTGTGATGTTGTTCGGCGGCTTTCAATGCGTTTTCTAAGGTTGCCATTAGGGTTGCACGGGACTTGTTTAATTGATCGAGTGCGCCGGATCGAATGAGTGCCTCCATCACACGACGGTTTACTTTTCTTAAATCAACTCGCTTGGCTAAGTCGTGTAAGGATTGGTAAGGGCCATTCTCTTTTCGTTCTTTAATAATAATGTCTAAGGCTGATTCGCCGACGCCTTTAATCGCGCCCAAACCATAAATGATGGTTTCATTGTCTTTTACCGTAAATTGAATTTCACTGGTATTAACATCGGGTGGTAAGACGGTTAAATTTAAATTGTTACAGTCATCATAAAATAAAACGATTTTATCGGTGTTATCCATATCCGATGAAAGCACGGCCGCCATAAATTCTGCAGGATAATGGGCTTTTAGCCACGCGGTTTGATACGCGACTAAAGCATAGGCGGCTGAGTGTGATTTATTAAATCCGTAGCCGGCGAATTTTTCCATTAAATCGAAAATGCCGGTTGCGACGTCTTTATCAACACCACGATTGACCGAGCCTT
>DAOUQR010000263.1 GCA_030625525.1 Pseudomonadota bacterium
ATGAGGGGCGCCCACAAAAATTTATACGCATAGGGTTGACCCACCAGACTTAATAAACCGATAGTTCCTATCGAAATACCTTGATCGGCGAACCAACTTTGTAGCGTCGTACCCGTGATGGCTAACGGTAGTCCAGACGAAAAACCCAGTAATAAAATTATAAATAAACGACGATTAAACATGTTTTATAAAGCTCGTGTTAGCCAGCAATTCTAAATTTTCAAACAATATACCCATCACACCTGAAGATGCGAGTTTCTGCCTTGCCCTTTTTGCCCCCAGAAAACGTTTAAATCTTGCCAATAGCTAGCTATTAGCTGCGCTTTAAACGTTTCCTGGGGACAAAAATGCCTGCGGCATAAATCTCGCATCTTCAGGTGCAATGGGTATAGATCCAAATTACAACTTCACAGCGCCACAGGATGACGGCCCCTCAAAAAAAACAGCCTTGCAAAAAGATCACAAGGCTGTTTTTTAACTACTTAAGAAGGTTGATTAACATTGCTGTTCGCTACAGCTTCCGTTTTATCCACTGCAATCAAACGAATATTAAAAATCAATGTTTCATTTGGACCAATCGGACCACCAATGCCTCGCTCGCCATACGCTAAATCCGCAGGAACAAACACTTCCCACGTTGCACCTTGCTTCATTAATTGTAAAGCTTCAGACCACCCTTTAATCACTTCTGACACTTTAATTTTTAAAGGTTTACCACTTTGCTCTGTGCTATCAAAAACAGTGCCGTTGATCAACTTGCCGCTGTATTCTACTGTGACAACATCACTCGCCGCTGGTTTTTGACCATTACCCGGGGTGATGATTTTATATTGCAAACCGTTCGGCAGTACGACAACACCCGGTTGGTTTTTATTTTTAACTAAAAAGTCTTCGCCGGTTTTTTTATTTTTGTTCGCGATATCTTTAAATTGATCCGCACGTTTCGCTAATAAATCTTTACGAAAATTTTTCAAGGTCAGATCCATTTCAGCTTTAGTCATTTTCAAATTTTCTTTTTTATTCACATCTTGAATTGCTTGCGACATAATTTGTGGATTAATTGAAAAACCTTGTTTTTCGAAATTTTTGGCTAAGTCCACACCGATGGTGTAGCTTAATTTGTCATCTGTGCTTGCAAAAGCACTGGCTTGAGCCGTTTTTACCGTCGACGCTTGTGTCTGCGCATTGACATATTGTTGTTTAGCAACCGTCTGATCCAGATTGCTGTTTTGTACATTAGCCATTGTGACCGTTGAAAACAAACCTAGAACTGATGCTGCGATGAGTGAGTATTTCATGCGTATTTCCTTAAATTTTAACAAGTTGAATTTCGCCACCGCTATTTTGCCCGTGAGTGAGATAATGGTCAAGTTATTCGCCAGTAGTTATTGACCCTTCTTGCTAAGCCCGTTATGATTTTCGTTTTTTTTCAAGGGAATACAGCCCAGTGACTAAAGATGATTTGAAAATCCTTGTTCTGCAAATACGTGAAGATGAAGAGACCATGTTGGAGGAGTTTTACGAGTTTGTAGAATTCAGTGGCTTACGTGAAGAGCAATTTACTCGGTTGAATACTTACCAAACAGCGACGTTTGAGCCAACGATTATGGATGGGTATCACGCGCTATTTGTTGGAGGTTCCAGCGATGCGTCGGTGTTAGATCCACGGGAATTTACCTTTATCGAGAGCTGTAATCGGATTATTCGTCATTGCTATGATCATAATATTCCTGTGCTAGCCTCTTGTTTTGGTTTTCAAGTTGCGGTTGAAGAGCTTGGCGGTAAGGTCAATTTGGACAAAGAGAATATGGAAATGGGCCAATACGCAATCCATTTAACCGCCGAAGCTGAAAATGATCCTTTGTTGCATGATATGCCCTCGCCTTTTTGGGCTATTTCGGGTCACAAAGAACGCGCCTACACCCTACCTCCTGAAGCCATCAATCTTGCCTACACTGAGCGCTGCCCCTACCACCTTTTTAAAATACCGAACAAACCATTTTATGCGTTTCAATTTCATCCTGAAATTAAGCTGGCTGATTTACAAAGTCGCTTAATTCGTTATCGCGAACGTTATTTAGATGATGAAGAAGCTGTTCAACGGATCATGGATGCTTCCATTCATGATACGACGCTTGCCAATGCTATCGTTAGCAAGTTTGTTGACCGAATTATTATGCCTGTTTATGCACAAGAAAAAACGAGCGCTTAAGGATGTTATTAGCGCTGAATCACGTTCATGGATCTTGGTTGCCACTGTTAAAAAATGCGTTGGCAACGATGGATCAAGATTATATTAATCAATTAGAAACTCAATCTGATTGGTTGCCCGGCATTGATAAACTTTTTTCAGCGTTTAGTTTGCCGCTGCCACAGACTCACTATATTTTGTTTGGTGAGTCGCCTTATCCACGCACAAGCTCTGCCAATGGCTATGCCTTTTGGGATGGGGCCGTTAAAAGCCTCTGGTCAGATAGCGGATTATCAAAACCAGTTAATCGCGCGACCTCCCTGCGCAATATAATGAAAATGCTGATGCTGGCTGAAGGGTTATTAGAGCCATCGACTTTAACGCAACCTGCGATTGCGGCGGTTGATAAGCGTACGTTGATACAAGATATCGAAACCTTATTTCAGCACTTACTGAAGCATGGCTTTTTACTTTTAAATACCAGTTTAGTGTTAAGTGATAAACCAGTTCGTCAGG
>DAOUQR010000278.1 GCA_030625525.1 Pseudomonadota bacterium
CAGCCTGTGAAAATAAAATATCCCAAATAAATTGATTTCGCCAATAATACGTTCGTTGCCAAGCTTTTTTTAATAAATAATGTTGGAAACGAAGCCACCCAGCGTCATCGCGTTGGCGAAACCACGCGGCTGAGAAATACAACATTTCAACATGCCAATCATTATTGAACTCCGGATGATTTGCGAGTTCGCGAATGAGATGCCAGTGTTGATGAAAATCTTTGGGCGCCGGTGTTTTCAATAAAAAATCACGTTGGAGTCGACGGTAATAATGCTGATCTGAAATTGACGCTAATAAAAAGATACTGCGCGCGCCGGCTGATATGCTCCATATTTTTTCCTGCTGTAAACCACGCTGTGGCTCTAGCAAACTGGTTAACCCCATAATATGACCGGGCCGTATTATTCTAAACGGCAAAATCTGATTGTCAGAATGTAAAAATATCTCAGCGGAATGCTGTAATAGAATGCCGGTCGCAATCGAAAAATTATACCCTAAATCTTTACGAACTGATTTCGGAAAAGCGTCGTCAAGCAGGGGTTTAATCTGCCCTTGCTCTGTTGGCAACATGAAATTGCCATTATCCAACAACATCGAACCATAGGGATATTTAGCGCGATAAAGTTTCATGCTTTCATCCGGCTCCATTTGATCAATCACGTCGGCCAAACTCGGATTCACTGCAGCAACTTGCTGCCTAACCTCAGGCCAAGTGAGAATGTCTATCTGTGCGATTGACTCACAATCCATGCTATAATTCCGTTCTTTTTTGACTAGCGAGTAGCGTTGATATGAAAGATAAATCCTATGCCTTTGCAACACGGACTATCCATGCCGGACAAGAGCCTGATCCTAGCACGGGTGCGGTCATGACTCCAATTTATGCGACATCGACCTATGCTCAAAAGAGCCCAGGCGAACATCAAGGGTTTGAATATTCGCGTTCTCATAATCCAACACGTTTTGCTTATGAAGATTGTGTTGCTAGCTTGGAATGTGGTCAACGGGGTTATGCCTTTGCTTCAGGGCTTGCGGCGATTGCTACCGTTTTAGAACTACTTGATAGTGGTGCACATGTCATCGCAATGGATGATCTGTATGGAGGCACCTATCGCTTATTCGATAAAGTTCGAAAACGCTCGGCTGGCTTGGATTTTAGCTTCGTTGATTTAGCCAATCCTGAAAATTTTAAAAAGGCAATTAAACCTAATACAAAAATGGTTTGGATCGAAAGCCCTTCAAATCCATTACTCAAACTCGTTGATTTAAAAACCATCGCAGATATTGCAAAAGAACATAATATTATCACGGTCGCTGACAATACCTTTGCAACACCGTGGATACAACAGCCATTAGAATTGGGTTTTGATATTGTTCTACATTCCGCGACGAAATATTTAAATGGGCATTCAGACGTGATCAGTGGTGTCGTTGTTGTCGGTGATAACAAAGCGTTGGCTGACGAACTTGCTTTTTTACACAATTCGATTGGCTCAATTGCCGGTCCTTTTGATAGTTTTTTAGTTTTGCGTGGTTTAAAAACCTTAGACTTAAGAATGGAACGTCATTGCAGCAGCGCGTTAGCCATTGCTGAATGGTTAGAGCAACATCCCAAAATTGAAAAAGTGATTTATCCGGGCTTAGCGTCACATCCACAACATGCGTTGGCAAAAACTCAAATGCGCGGATTCGGTGGTATTGTCACTGCGATACTGAAAGGTGGCTTAGAGGAATCGCGACGTTTTCTTGAACGTTGTGATCTGTTTACCTTAGCCGAAAGTTTAGGTGGCGTTGAAAGTTTGATTGAACATCCTGCCATTATGACACACGCATCCATTCCTGCTGAGCAACGTGCTAAGTTAGGCATTTGTGATGGCTTGGTTCGTCTTTCTGTTGGTGTTGAAGATCTCAGTGATCTCATTGCTGATTTAGAAAATGCATTACAATAATTAGAGTGGTTTATTATGATAGCTGATCAAATTGAAAAAATTATCCTTGAACTAGGTGAAGACATTAACCGTGAAGGCCTGCGTGACACACCTCAACGTGCGGCCAAAGCATTACAATATTTAACGAAAGGTTACCACGAGTCACTTGACGAAATTATTAATGGTGCCGTCTTTGAATCTGATATGGATGAAATGGTGATTCTGAAAGATATAGAGCTTTACTCTATGTGTGAACATCATATGCTACCTTTTATTGGAAAATGCCATGTTGCCTATATTCCCACAGGTAAAGTACTCGGCCTATCTAAGCTCGCCCGCATTGTTGATTTATTTGCGCGGCGTTTGCAAATTCAGGAAAACTTAACACGCCAAATTGCTGATGCCATTCAGCAAGTCACCAATGCTGCAGGCGTTGGGGTCGTCATTGAAGCCAAACATCTTTGTATGATGATGCGCGGTGTTGAGAAACAAAACTCGGTGATGACAACATCCGTGATGTTCGGTGATTTACGGAATGAAACGAGTTGCCGTATGGAATTTTTGAATTTAATTCGATAGCACTTAAAAAAAAGACAAAGGTTAAATAATTAACCTTTGCCTCGATACGAAACAAA
>DAOUQR010000167.1 GCA_030625525.1 Pseudomonadota bacterium
CGGCGGCAACTACCGCGATGACTTCAGCTACGATGCGTAACCAATGATGCTTTGCTTTGGTACTTTTAGGATGAGGCTGGGGCATGATCGGATTGAGTGCGGCGATCATAATGGTCATACATTTTTGGAAAGCTTCACTGCCTTCAACAAATAATCGATTGGGAACAAACTGTGGGATGCGTAAGACTTGCTGGGCTTGTAAGGCTTTTGTGTTATAGACAAAGCCATTGAAGAGGGCGATGCTTGCGCCGAAGTTCGGGCCAAGGCCTGCGCTGCGTGATAGGTAGTTCGTGCATTTAAAACAATTTAATCAAGAAACAAAAATAATACCCGATACTAGTAAATACAACCTACCTAAGAAAGTCAGTTTATGGATGCATTTATTAGTTACTCATTTAAAGATAGGCAAGAAGCCGATCAAATTAACAAGTGCCTCAGAACGATAAATATAAATGGATTTATGGCGCACGAGCATATTCAAACATCACGAAAGTGGGCCGATGAAATAATGAAAGCTATTTCACAAACTCATATTTTTATTAGTTTGTGGAGTAAAAATTATATTGAATCATCTTGGTGTCTTCAAGAATCGGGTATTGCTGCACATCGCTATTTCAATGATGAGATAGCGTTGATATCTTTGTCTATCGATCGGGAAACAATGCCAAAGGGTGCGCTAAGTTCTTATCAAGCAAAAAAAATAAATTGTTCTGATATATCACCCCAGGAACTCTTGCCGGAAATTATTAGTAAGCATACTGATTATGGTATTGCCTTGCTTATAGGTGCCAGCAACTTTAAAAGCGCTGAGCTCTATTTAGAAGCCCTTTATCCAGCGTTACTTAAATTTAGTTCAAAAGAATTAGCTGGTTTTCTTAATGGAATTTCCGAGAATGACCAAGTTATTCAAGCTGATAAATGTATTCATGAATTTATACCTCGACTTTTTGAAAAATGTAAAGAGGCATTAGACGAATCAACGAAAAAACGACTTGCTGATGTGATACAGCAATATTCGCGCTAAAGTTTATGTAACATCTGTTTAAATGGCTCTACACATAGTTATGGTGAAAATTATGGACAGAATTAAACAATTACGTAGAACGGCTCTCTTGTGCAGTAGCTTCGTCAGAAATTATGCTTATTATAAAGCCGGATGGGATGATGGGGCATCTATGGCGAAAGAGGATTTTTGGATCACTGTACAGAGTAATTTTCTTGATGTCGCCGCCTTGGAATGGACAAAATTATTTGGAAATAGCAGAGAGGCTCATCACTGGAAAAAAGTGGTTGCTGATTATGATTCATTTAAAAATGACATGATTAAATCTTGTGATCTTACGGATGATGATTTTTCAGACTGCCACAAAATGATTAAAGAATATCGGAATAAATTTGTTGCTCATTTGGATTCTGATAAGGTAATGAAAATTCCAATGTTTAATAACGCCTTGAAGCTAACGCAATATTATTACGATTATGTCTTAACGGAATTGCCAACCGTTGATAGAGAGGGCTTTCCTCTAAATATAGTGCGATATTATGAGGAATGTTTTAAAGAATCAACGAAATATTTTGGCCTAAATAAGTAATAGCTGTATTATAATGTTCGTTATTTTCAGGCTTGATTCTATTCAATCACAATCCTGGCATTTGAGCGTGCGCATTGTTTACAGGCTCATTAAGTATGTTTGTCAGCCAGCTCCTTAGGCGTGGTTCTTTGCTGAGCTAGAGCTCATTTCGCTCGTTTTTAAACTCCGTCACTTAAAAAATAAAGATTAGAGTTTTTATAAGTTTTTTTTATTTTTCCAGATTTAATCAATCGATTAAAACTAATATCTAGTTCATCACTAATCGGATACTTTTTAGAGTTTTCATTTCTTTTTACGTATTGTTTTAATCTCCACAAGTCAAAACCATCTGTTCTTAGTTCTGGCCCAAAATCAAAGTCAATTTCTCTGTCAGGAAAAAAAACACAACAACCAATGCCATGTAGCTCATATTCAATTGTATTTGCAACTTCCCCAGCTTGAGGAATATCACCATCATGCCAAGCTCGAATAACATCTTTTCTCGCATATTTCTCATTAAACAATTTCATGAATAATTCCACATCATTTTGATAATCTTTTATCAAATCTAAGATTTTTTTATTATTCATTTTATCAGCCTCAGTTTGTCTTTACCGACATAGAATGAGTCGTTAATAATTTCGTCAATATTTTCATAGCTACTTGGATGATTTGTTATATCAGTCACAATATTGATTTTAACCTGTGTATTTGTCATCTTTGCAGCCGCTAACCGATGATGACCGTCAATAATATATAAATTCCCTTCTTCATCTTTAATTACATCAATTGGAGGCCCATTATAACCATGGCTTTTCATATCATTAGCAATATCTAAAACATTTCTTGATGAAGCTCTACCTGAGAGATTATGCGTGCGTTGTAGGGTAGTAGCATCAATTAAATTATCACTTTCTACTCCTCCAACCCTAAAAAATCCCCGCTTCATCAGAGCCAACCCGACTGTCTTCTTGCTAGCCATCACCTTCTCAAAAGCTTGCGCCGTCTGGTCAGCTACCCCCATCTTCATGACGTTAACCGCAACGCTCTGAGTTATTTTAGCATTGGCAGCAGCTATAGCCGATTTCCCAAGCATGCCGACTTCAATGATGGTGAGAGCATCAGTAGCGTAGCCAATATATCGGCCGAATTGGTAAGACATCTTGCCATACCATGGCACACCCTTAAAGTTTACTGTACCGAGTGCATTATAGCGATTAATTTCACCTAAACCAGCATCAATTTCTAGTGTGTCGAGTGTGTTGATCGCGCCCCAAAATGAGTGATAGAGTTGGCCGTGTTGTTCAATTGGGGGCTGTGTTCCCCATCGGTAGCTGGGGCTTCCGTTAGCAAAATCGAGTCGCCATTTCATATTGTCTAGTTTGAGTTTCTCTTGATAGTTCTTCTGCGCACTGGTCACTTCATCTTCCAAATCATGAACTGCTTTTTGGGTTCGGAGCAAGGCGTCTTTGCTTTCAGCCCAGAGGCCTTCTAATAAGGCTTCGGGTCCGGCTTGTTTTACCTGTGTTTGTTTGTATGATTTTTTTCGGGCTTTGTGTGCTTGATGTTGTTTTAGCGTATTCGCACTTCCCTGTGATCGTTTCGTGTATTTTTCTTGGAGGGATGTTGGGTTGTTTTCAGGGGGTTGTTTTCTGGTGGATTGATGACGTTGTTTGGTGGGTGTCATCGGTGTAGATTTCGGTGTTTTAAACGAGGTTGTCCTGGCTAGTTCAGCGTCATCGATTACGTTTCCGACCATATTTCCGATGGCGCTTAGCATTTGTCCGCGCATATCAAAGGGTTTGCCTCGGGCTGCGCTGATCCCGCCTTCGATGAATCCGGAGATAACCAGGTGTTCTACTTCGTGTACGGTTTGTTGTTTGAGTTTTTTTTCAAACAAATCCATTTGTGAGGTGGCTTTGATCTTGTCAAAGTCACTCGAAACACTCGCGCTAGCCAAATCTGCAAACAGGCTGGTGAGGTCGAGGTGATGTTGTTCGCCGATGGCCATTTTGGTTAGCTGTTCGGTGATATCGGCGATCCCTTTTTCAAGTAAGGCTTCTCCGAGTGAACTTGCTTCACTCATGGGTGCAGCCATCGCGGCGGCAAAGCCGGCGTCGAGGGCTGAATCGAGTACGTCGCGCCAGGCGATGCGTTTTTCAATGCCGAAGCCGACTAATAAACCTTGGAGTTCTAAATCATTGAGAGCAGCGAATCCTGCGGCGAGGACGCCTTCGGTGGCGGCTAGGGTGATGGTGGCGGCAGCGCTGCCTGCTGCTAGAGAAACGCCCAATGTTGCGAGTAGCGCTGGCGCTAAAAAATGAGCAACAAAGACGGCGGC
>DAOUQR010000315.1 GCA_030625525.1 Pseudomonadota bacterium
GGTGGTGAACAGCAACGTGTCGGCATTGCTCGCGCGGTTGTCCATCGGCCCAAATTATTATTAGCCGATGAACCCACGGGTAACTTGGATCCAAAATTGTCGGCTGAGATCATGCATTTATTTGAAGCGTTTCAAAAAGTCGGCGTGAGTGTGTTGATTGCCAGCCATGATTTGTCGTTGATTGCGAGTATGCAACACCGTATTTTAACCTTGCGAGATGGGAAGATTGTCAGTGATATCTAATTTTTTATTATATTTTCAAAGACATTTTCAAGCGGCGAGTCTCAGTGCCACACGTTTGTTTCGCACACCGTTTGCGAGTTTGTTAACGATTTCTGTGATTGCAATCGCCTTTGTATTGCCAACGGGTCTTTATATTGTTTTAAGCAATGTGCAATCGTTAGGGACTGGCTGGGAGCATGGCACGCAAATTTCCGTATTTTTAAAAATGGATACGACACGTGAGCAAACCAAAGAATTGCTCAACGATATTCGACTGCGTGCTGATGTTGCGGATGTTCGCTATATTTCTCCTGAGCAGGGTCTACAAGAATTACAACAGCATGGCAGCTTCGGTGATGTGTTAGATCAATTGCCGAATAACCCCTTGCCAGCGGTGATCGATGTCTTCCCGTCAACCAATATCCAAACCCCACAACTCGCACAAACGCTATTACAAAATTTACAAACGCTGCCACACGTGGAAACAGCCAAACTCGATATGCAATGGTTAGAACGTATGTCATCGTTAATATGGTTAGCGCAACGCGCAGTTTATGCGCTGGTACTTTTACTCGGTTGCGCGGTGTTGTTTATCGTCGGCAACACCATTCGACTTGCTATGCAGAGCCATCACCGCGAAATTGAAGTGATCAAATTATTTGGCGGCTCCAATGCCTTTGTCCGACGCCCATTTTTATATACCGGGTTATTCTTTGGTTTAGGGGGTGGGATCATCGCGTGGCTGTTAGTGATGTTCATCCAAATTTGGTTACAAGCTCCGATCACAAGGATCGCAAGCTTATATCACTCAAACTACCAATTAGCAGGCTTATCATTCGACCAAAGCCTCGGCTTGCTATTCACCAGTGGCCTATTAGGCTTGTTTGGTGCCTGGATTGCTGTGAGACGCCAGCTAGCGAAAGCCTAACGCTTAGATGCGTGGAATGTACCGGGCATCATGCAGATAACACCCTTGTGTTTTTCGCATCCAATCATAAAAACACCCTTGTGTTTCCCGGGTTTCGCATCTACAATCAATACAGAAGAAGACTACGAGTGATTATTATGCGAAGAGAACTCCTTAAACATTTACAAGCATGGAAAAATAAGTCTCTACACTTACCACTCTTACTGCGTGGTGCACGCCAGGTCGGCAAAACTTATTTAGTCGAGTCATTTGGCGTAAATAATTTTGAAAATACCGTTACGATAAATTTTGAAGAAGAACCTGAATACGTTAGCTGCTTTACTTCAATGAAGTTGCCTGAGATTCTTAACAAGATTGAGGTATTAAG
>DAOUQR010000144.1 GCA_030625525.1 Pseudomonadota bacterium
TCAAAACCAAATTCATTATTCGTACCATAGGTAATATCTGCATTATAAGCCGTTTGTTTTGCTTGTGGCTCCATATCTGCCAAAATAACATCGACCGTTAAACCTAAAAATTCATAGACCGGCGCCATCCACTGACTATCACGTTTAGCCAAATAATCATTAACCGTTACAATGTGAACGCCTTTACCTGTCAGCGCATTAAGATAAGTTGGCAAGGTCGACATGAGGGTTTTACCTTCACCGGTTCGCATTTCTGCGATGTTGCCTTCGTGCAACACCATGCCACCGATTAATTGCACATCAAAAGGGCGCATACCCAGTTGACGTACCGCTGTCTCACGAACAACCGCAAACGCTTCTGGCAAAATGTCATCCAGTGTTTCGCCTTGGTTTAAGCGCTGTTTAAATTCTTCTGTTTTCGCTTTTAAAGCCGCCTCATCCAGTGATTGAATGTGTGGCTCCAACGCATTAATTTGCTCAACAATTTTTTGTGTACGACGCAGTACACGCTCATTGCGACTACCAAATATTTTCTTCACAATTGTACTAAACATGGTTGTAATCAGACCCTTAATAGTTAATCATTACTGCTTCAAAATAAACACGTACTTTAGCATGAAACGCGGCTTACACGAAATAAAACTTTGATGAAAAAACTGTTTACACAATCAAACTCACGTCTTGAGTTCGTGCTGAATAAAGCGCTGCATCTCGACAAACTTAATCGACTGATTCAAGCAACACTTCCAACACCGTTGCTTAACCACACTCGCCTTGCCAATGTGCGTGACGGCCAATTGATATTGCAAGTCAGTAACGCCGCAATGGCAACTCAAGTGCGTTTTTATGGTGCTGAAATATTACAAAAATTAAAGAAAGAAGCAGTCTTTAAACGCCTAAAAACAATTAAAGTGATCGTTGATCCCATTAATCTAAAAAGCGCCCCGCTAGAAGGCGATCAAAATATATCAAAAGAAAGTTCCGCCATTATCAATAAAGGCACTGAGACAATCAAACATCAAGGACTAAAAGAAGCACTCAAGCAGTTATCCGGGAAGCAAAAGAAAACGAAAAATTAAGTGACTCAAAAACGACTCTCACCGAACGCGGTTAAGGGGGATTAAATATTATCTCGACAGATGCGAGATTTATGCCGCAGCGGCAGCCCAATGAAGTTGAAGGGCCTCTGGGGCTTTTTTAGCATCTTCAAATACGACACGTTCCCAAGCTGTTTCATCCGCTAGCAAAGCTTTTAACAATTGATTATTCAATGCATGCCCTGATTTGTAACCGGTAAACGCACCAATTAAACCACAACCCAATAAGTACAGATCGCCAATGGCATCAAGCACTTTATGTTTAACAAATTCATCTTCATAACGTAAGCCATCTTCGTTGATAATACGGTAATCATCAATCACAACCGCGTTATCTAAACTACCGCCCAAGGCTAAGTTTAAGGCGAGTAATTTTTCATAATCCGATTTAAAACCAAAGGTACGTGCGCGCGACACTTCTTTTACAAAAGATGTCGCCGATAAATCAATACTAACGTCCTGCGGACGACCGTGAAAAACAGGATGTTTAAAATCGATACTAAAATCAACTTTGAAACCATCATAAGGTTCAAACGTTGCTGTTTTACCATCGTGTTCAACACAAATTTTCTTTTTAATGCGAATAAAGGACTTAGGCGCAGCCTGTTCCTCAATGCCTGCCGATTGAATTAAAAAGACAAACGGTCCAGAACTACCATCCATAATCGGTACTTCGGGCGCAGTTAAATCAACATAAACATTATCAATACCCAGGCCTGCGAAGGCTGACAACAAGTGTTCGATCGTAGCAATACTAACGCCATCTTTACCAATCGTGGTACATAATAAAGTATCTGTCACATGATCAACGCTCGCTGGAATTTCAACAACCGGATCCATATCAATTCTTCTGAAAATAACCCCAGAGTTAATCGGTGCTGGCTTAAGTGTTAAGTAGACTTTTTTACCAGAATGGAGGCCAACCCCTGTGGCAGAAACTGAATTTTTTAGCGTCCGTTGTCTTATCATTGCTATGATTAGCCTTGTAGTTTTTATAGTCAAAATGACAAAATTTTGCGGAGAATAACATAGCCCGCCACGAATAGCCAGCAATTACCACACCCATAAGCCACAAAGGAGATATCTGGAAATCGATGGAAGAAAAATTATCGACGGTGAAGATCCGACTAAGGTCAGGCCTAAGGCCTGACCTTAGTCATTTTAATTAAGCTTCTTCTTGACGTCTTAAAAAAGCAGGAATATCCAAATAATCAACGTCCGGTTTCGCTGAAGCCATCGGCTTTGTTGTAATGCCTTGTTTACGAATAACCGTTGGACGCTCTAATTGTTGATAATCCAAAGTACCGTCTTTTTTAGTGGTTTCAACAAGCCTGCCTTTTTTACCATCACGCCGCTGACCTAGGCCAGTAACAATCACCGTCACACGTAATTCATCGGCCAATTCTGGGTCGATAACCGTACCCACAACAACGGTCGCATCATCGGAAACAAAGCCTTTAATTGCATCGCCCACTTCTTCGAATTCACCGATTGACATATCCATGCCAGCCGTAATATTCACTAAAATACCGCGAGCACCAGTCAAATCAACATCTTCTAATAGCGGACTAGAGATGGCAGCTTCAGCAGCACGTTTAGCGCGGTCTTCACCACTCGCCACACCGGTACCCATCATTGCCATACCCATTTCAGACATCACCGTACGTACATCTGCAAAATCAACATTGATTAAACCAGGGCGTGTAATTAATTCAGCAATACCTTGAACAGCGCCCAACAAAACATTATTAGCCGCTTTGAATGCATTCAATAAAGTGATATTTTTACCCAACACACTCAGTAATTTGTTATTCGGGATTGTAATTAACGAATCCACATGTTTAGTTAATTCTTCAATTCCGCGATCAGCAACCACACTGCGTTGACGGCCTTCAAATGAAAAGGGACGCGTCACAATAGCAACCGTTAAGATATCCAGTTCTCTCGCAATTTGAGCTATCACGGGAGCTGCGCCAGTACCTGTTCCGCCACCCATACCCGCTGTCACGAAGACCATATCTGATCCACTCAAAAGTTCACGAATACGATCGCGATCTTCTTCAGCAGATTGACGACCCACTTCTGGATTCGCACCGGCACCTAAACCTTTTGTGATTTGGTCACCCAGTTGAATTAAGGTTTTTGCACTGGAGCTACGTAAGGCCTGGGCATCTGTGTTGGCACAAATAAATTCCACACCTTCAATGTGCTCACTCAACATATGCTCAATGGCATTACTACCCCCACCACCAACACCAAAAACTTTTATAACGGCATTTTGTGGGCTGCTCTCCATTAATTCAAACATGTTATTCTTCCTCTATTAGTGATTTTTTTAAAAGTTACCCGCAAACCATCCACGCATACGACCCAATAATCCACGCATCCCTCGATTAAATAAAGGTGGCTGCGTGTGACCTTCACGTTGTTGTTGATAACCATGCAATAATAAACCGACACCCGTGGCATAAACTGGATTGCTGATGACTTCAGATAAACCTCGAACATGTGTTGGTTGACCTAATCGTACCGGCATTTTGAAAACACTTTCGGCTAATTCAACGGCGCCTGTCACTTTTGAAGCCCCGCCTGTCACGACCATTCCTGCGGCAATCAAATCTTCAAAACCACTGCGACGCAGCTCGCCTTGGACTAGGGTAAATAATTCTTCATAGCGCGCGGCAACAACCTCAGCCAAAGCTTTGCTGGATATTTGTCGGCAAGGACGCTCATTCACACTGGGCACTTCAATCATTTCATTCGCGTTTGCTGCTTCAGTTAAGGCACACGCATATTTTAATTTAATATCTTCAGCGGCCGCAGTCGGCGTACGTAGAGCCACCGCAATATCGTTAGTCACTTGATCGCCCGCAATAGGAATAACGGCAGTATGACGGATAGAACCGTCAATAAAGATGGCTATGTCAGTCGTACCACCCCCAATATCAATCAAGCAAACCCCTAATTCTTTTTCATCGTCAGACAACCCGAACGGATCATCGTACATGTCGGCGGTCAGCCAGAGTTGATTACTTACGCGGTGCTTTATTGTGTCCCATACAGAACTGAGGACACTAGGTTCTTCTTCCCCGAAAACCGTTGGTTCAGGAGCACTAACGCCTAGCTCGGCGTAGAAGTCATCGCT
>DAOUQR010000174.1 GCA_030625525.1 Pseudomonadota bacterium
GGCACATTGCACGCTCGAATGCCTGTGTTTAATTTAAAAAATAATATCGTAGCTAAGACGGGTACCATGCATGATTTATCTGCGTTATCGGGCTATGCACAAACCGCCTCAGGTAAACAGGTGATTTTTTCAATTTTAATTAACCACGTGGTCGGTGGGATAAGGCAAGCCAAGCAATTAGAAAATAGCCTGGTGGGGGAGATCGTTCGCAATACATAAATAACCACTCTTAACTTGCGAACTTTACTAAACACGGGTATCTTTAGCGCCAAATTTGCTCAATGGCTAAGCCGTTGTAAGGAAGATAAATGTCTGATTCGCCTAAAAAAATAGCATTGGTTACTGGGGCAACTCGCGGGATCGGTGCTGAAATTGCGCTGCAACTTGCGCGTGATGGCCTCATGGTTTTTGGTACTGCAACCACAGAAGCCGGTGCTGAAAAAATAACAAAACGTTTTGAAACGCAGGGTTTAAGCGGACAAGGCAAGGTGCTCAATGTGACAGACATTGACGCGGTGAATGCCCTTGTTCAAGCCATAAAAGATGATATTGGATCAATCAATGTGTTGGTTAATAATGCGGGTATCACACGCGACAATCTGCTTTTACGTATGACAGATGAAGAATGGGATGATGTGATTGCGACCAATTTAACGGCAGTATTTCGTCTCAGTAAAATCTGTATTAAAGATATGTTTCGCGCACGTTGGGGGCGCATTATTAATATTGGTTCGGTGGTGGGTGCTACGGGTAACAGTGGGCAAGCCAATTATGCGGCCGCAAAAGCGGGCATGATAGGCTTTACAAAATCCTTGGCCAAAGAGCTTGCGTCACGTGGTGTGACAGCGAACGTTGTTGCGCCTGGCTTTATTGAAACGGACATGACCAAAGCGCTTCCAGATATCGCTCAAGAAGGGCTCTTAAAGGCTATTCCGATGAAACGCATCGGTAGCACGGCGGATATTGCCGCTGCCGTGAGCTATTTAGCCTCCGAACAAGCTAAATACGTCACCGGACAAACATTACATATTAATGGGGGAATGTTAATGGTCTAGTTGGCTTGCTCAATAGCTCAATAAAAGCTTGCGATCAGAGCAGAAATGACTAAACTTAGCGACTTAAGAATCACAACTCAACAAGGGAAATCGATTTATGAGTACAATTGAAGAACGTGTGCGTAAAATTGTTAGCGAACAGTTAGGCGTTAAAGAAGAAGAATTAGATAATGCGGCTTCTTTTGTCGATGATCTGGGTGCAGATTCACTTGATACAGTCGAGTTAGTGATGGCGCTTGAAGAGGAATTTGAAACTGAAATTCCTGATGATGAAGCTGAAAAAATCGCTACGATTCAACAAGCAATTGATTATATCAATTCACAAAGCCAAGCGGCGTAACGCTTAGCTTGTATAAATAGAGGTATTACGGGTGTCAAAACGTCGTGTCGTTGTAACGGGTTTAGGGGCGGTTACGCCATTAGGCTTAAGCGTTGATGAAACTTGGCAAAAAATGCTTGAAGGCAAAAGTGGTGTCGCCGCTATTGAGCATTTTGATGCAACAGATTTTTCTGTAAAAATTTGTGCCGCCGTAAAAGACTTTGATCCTTCTGTTTATTTATCCAGTAAAGATGTGCGTAAGACCGATGGTTTTACGCAATTTGGTTTGGCTGCAAGCGCTCAAGCGATAGCCGATGCCGGTTTACACATCAATGAAGAGAATAATCATCGTATTGGTGTGGCTGTTGGCTCGGGTATTGGCGGTATTGATACATTAACCGGTAATGCGTTACAGCTCAAAAAACACGGCCCTCGTCGTGTTTCTCCATTTTTTATACCCGCTGGTATTATCAATATGGCAGCCGGGCAAATTTCAATTAAATTCGGTCTAAAAGGCCCTAATATTGCTGTTGTTACAGCCTGCACGACCGGTGCCCACAATATCGGTATTGCTACCCGTATGATTGCATATGGTGACGCAGATGTGATGCTCGCTGGTGGGACTGAACATGCGATTAGCCCGCTTTGTATTGCCGGATTTGCTTCAGCCCGTGCTTTATCCAAACGAAACGAGGAACCTGAACAGGCCTCTCGTCCATGGGATAAAGACCGTGATGGTTTTGTCTTAGGTGAGGGCGCAGGTATTTTAGTGCTTGAAGAATACGAGTATGCCAAAGCACGTGGGGCCAATATTTATGCTGAAGTGATTGGTTTTGGAATGAGTGCCGATGCTAACCATATTACTTTGCCGGATGAAAACGGTGAGGGTGCAATGGCATCCATGCGAGCGGCTCTTCGGGATGCGGAAATTAACGAATCAAGCATTGATTACATCAATGCACATGGAACATCCACACCTGCCGGTGATGAGCTTGAAGCACTCGCCATAAAACGCACGTTTGGTGATCATGCTTATGATTTGGCTGTTAGCTCAACTAAATCAATGACAGGGCATCTATTGGGTGCGGCCGGTGCTGTAGAATCTATTTTTAGTGTACTGGCTATAAAAGATCAAGTTGCTCCTCCCACGATTAATTTACACAATCCGGGTGAAGGCTGCGATTTGAATTTTGTTGCCAATGAACCTCAGTCTCGCCAAATAAACACCGTTTTAAATAATTCATTTGGCTTTGGTGGAACCAACGGCTCGTTAATTTTCAAGAAATTATAATTGTGTGGCGTTTTAAGCAACGTTCACCGAGTTGGCTTGTTGTCACGATTGCTATTTTATTTGTATTGCTTTTAAATTTTTTTATTATTGGCGTTAACCAGTTCCGATATTTTATCCACCGTCCCATTATTCCTATTCAACAATCATTGGCTTTTACCCTAAAGCCGGGGCATAACATTTCGGCCTTAGCGAACACCTTACATAAAAAATCTTGGCTTAATCATCCGCGACTTTTAAATTTTTATGTACGTCTTCGAGGCTTAGATACTCAACTGCAAGCCGGAGAGTATTTTTTTCAAGGTGGTATTTCACCTCGGAAAATGATCAATAAAATTATTGCTGGTGATGTGGTTAAGCACCATTTTACAATCGTAGAAGGTTGGAACGCTCAACAATTATTAACGGCGCTGCGTGCTAATCCAGATTTAAAACATGTTTTGAATAAACTAACAATAAAGCAAATTTCCCAGAAATTAAAACTAAAGCAAGCGAATCCTGAAGGATTTTTTTATCCAGATACCTATCAATTTATTAAAGGCTTTTCCGATGAAGAGCTACTGAAGCTAGCTTATAATAAGCAACAAAAATTACTGCAGCAATTTTGGCAATCAAGGTCGAAATACAGTCATTATAAAAATCCCTATCAAGCCTTAGTTGCGGCATCACTGATTGAAAAGGAAACGGCTAAACAACAAGAGCGTTCGATCATCGCAGGTATTATTTTAAATCGTTTAAAAAAAGGCATGCGTTTACAAATTGATCCGACGGTTATTTATGGACTGGGTGACCGTTATAAAGGCAAACTCACACGTCGTTTATTAAAAATTCGAACCCCTTATAATACTTATGTACACAGAGGCTTACCGCCAACGCCTATCGCCATACCCAGTGTTGATTCATTACAAGCGGCGCTGCATCCAAAAATAACACCGTATTTATATTTTGTGGCAAAAGGTGATGGCAGCCACGTTTTTTCTACAACACTTGTACAACAGCAACACGCCATAAAAAAATATCTGTCACCGAAGCATTCAAGCAAAAAACTCAAACACAAAAAGCTCCAGGCCCTTACCAAGAAAAGACAAGTGCGGTATATTACTTAGCTTATATAAATGGGAGACAAACCATTGGCGTTTA
>DAOUQR010000176.1 GCA_030625525.1 Pseudomonadota bacterium
AAGGCGAGATTCTTGACGGTGATGAACTGTTGTATGTGATCGTCAAAGATCACTATGACCGTAAAAAACTTCGCGGTGGTGTCGTGGGTACCGTGATGAGCAATATGGGCTTTGAATTAAGTCTGCGTGATCTTGGCATCGATTTCGTTCGTAGTGCCGTCGGCGATCGCTATGTTATGTCAAAACTACGTGAATTGGATTGGGTCTTAGGTGGTGAAGCCTCTGGTCATATTATTTGCCTCGACAAACAGACAACGGGTGATGGTATTGTTGCAGCCTTGCAAGTGATTGCGGCGAGACACAAAGCAGGTAAAACCTTGCATGAACTTAAACAAGGCATGTATAAATTACCGCAGATCCAAAGGAATATTCCAACCCAAGCGGCTTCGGCCGTGGTAGAGCATCCTGATGTACAAAAGGCGATGAGTGATTGCACCAATGAGCTGAACGGCAGCGGTCGAATCCTCGTGCGTCCATCCGGTACCGAACCGATGACGCGTGTGATGATCGAGGGTCAGGATCAAAGTTTAATCCAGCGCATGGCCGATCAGTTGGAGCAAATTGTTATGCGGGTTGCGGCGGAAAATAACTTGTAACTTGCTGATATATTAGGTACACTTTGCGCGCTAAAAAATGGACAAAATAAACATGCGTCAGTTTGTGGTAGCAGGTAATTGGAAGATGAATGGCTCGCTAGAAGCCAATGCCCACCTGCTTGAACAGTTAAAATCACAATTAGATAATACGACGAAAGCTGAAATCATTGTATTTCCGCCAACGGTTTATCTAGCGCAAATACAACAAATTTGTCGTGATACGGGTATTAAATGGGGCGCACAAGATGCGAGCCCAAATCGTCCAGGGGCCTACACCGGTGAAATCGCTGTAGAAATGTTAGAAGACTTTGCTTGTGAGTATGTCTTAGTCGGACATTCCGAGCGCCGAACCTTGTATCACGAAGATGATGTCATGATTGCGATGAAATTCGCACATGCTAAACGACATGGGCTAACTCCCATTTTATGTGTCGGCGAAACCTTGCATGAACGCAAGCAGCAAGTGACAGAAACTATTGTCAAAAAGCAGCTTGATGCCATAGTGAATTTAGCCGATAGCACGGATGTCTTTAAGCACGCGATGATTGCTTATGAACCGATTTGGGCGATTGGGACGGGATTAACAGCCAGCCCAGAACAAGCTCAATCTGTTCACCACGCTATTCGTGAACATGTAGCGACGATTGATAAAACAATCGCAGAACAGTTAACACTATTATACGGTGGCAGTGTAAAAGCAGCGAATGCAGCGAGCTTGTTTGCAATGCCAGATATCGATGGATTTTTAGTCGGTGGTGCATCCCTAGATGCACACCAATTTGTGGAAATAACGCAATGTATCAAATAATTTTATTTATTCACGTGATTATAGCGGCAGCACTAATCGCTTTAGTGCTGATTCAGCAAGGCAAGGGCGCAGCGATTGGCGCAGCGTTTGGTTCAGGTGCCTCGTCAACCGTTTTTGGTAGCCAAGGCTCAGCCTCCTTTTTAATGAAACTCACCGGCGTTCTCGCCGCAGCCTTTTTCATAACGAGCTTAACCCTGGGTTATATCGTTTCAGTCCAGTACAAACAGTCACAGAGCCTCAACATCCCTGTGCCGGTTGAACAAACGTCAAATGTGAAACAGAAATCAACCCCAATTAAAAACAGTTTGCCCGCAACACCAGCAAAGCAAACTAAGAAAAAACCCGAGTAATTAAAAACGTTCCGGGTGGAAAAAAGACTATGCCGAAGTGGTGGAATTGGTAGACACGCCGTCTTGAGGGGGCGGTGGCGTATGCTGTGCCGGTTCGAGTCCGGCCTTCGGCACCATTTATAAGAAGAGTTGAGAAAAATGCTAACTGAATATTTTCCAATTTTAATTTTTATCGTCATTGGTTTAGGCATGGGGGTGGCGATGTTCACCGCAGGCTCATTTTTGAGCCCCAGCAAGCCCGATAGTGAAAAACTCTCACCGTATGAATGTGGCTTCGCCGCATTTGAAAATGCGCGCCTACCCTTTGATGTGCGATTTTATTTAGTCGCGATTCTTTTCATTATTTTTGATTTAGAAACCGCCTTCTTTTTTCCATGGGCCTTGGTGCTCCGAAAAATTGGATGGTTTGGCATGGGCGCTATGGGCATGTTTCTGTCGTTATTAGTTATCGGTTTTATTTATGAGTGGAAAACAGGAGCGTTGGAATGGGAGTAGAAAACGTCCAACAAAAAGGCTTTGTTACCACGTCAGTTGAAGAGCTAATCGGATGGGCGCGCAGTGGCGCAATGTGGCCAATGACCTTCGGGTTGGCTTGTTGTGCGGTTGAAATGATGCATGTTGGTGCTGCTCGTTATGACTTAGATCGCTTTGGCGTCATCTTTCGCCCAAGTCCACGACAATCAGATGTGATGATTGTTGCCGGCACCTTATGCAATAAAATGGCACCAGCGTTGCGCAAAGTCTACGACCAAATGCCGGATCCGCGTTGGGTGATTTCTATGGGTTCTTGTGCTAACGGCGGTGGCTATTATCATTATTCTTATTCAGTGGTGCGTGGATGCGATCGCATTGTGCCGGTTGATATTTATGTTCCCGGTTGTCCACCAACAGCCGAAGCCTTGTTGTATGGCGTAATACAATTACAGAATAAAATTAAACGAACTGCGACAATTGAGCGTTAATCATGGCAGATTTAGAAAAAATTAAACAACGAATTCAAACGAAATTTGGCAATGAGGTGACTGACGCTGTCATTGCACATAATGAGTTAACGATTGAAGTGAACGTGGATGCGTTAACCAAAATTTGTTTGGAACTTCGAGACAACAAAACCTATCAATTCAATCAATTGATTGATTTATGCGGTGTGGATTACCTTGACCATGGCGTTGCTGAATGGGCGACTGAGTCAACCACCGGAACCGGTTTTAGCCGAGCCGTCGAGCGTGATCCTGCAGATAAACAACGGATCACCGAATGGAATAAGCCACGTTTTGCAGTGGTTATCCATTTATTATCGACGATTTTGAATCAACGTATTCGTGTTCGTGCATTCGTACCTGAAGACACGATGCTCATCGATAGTGTTATTGATATTTGGAATGCCGTCGATTGGTTTGAGCGTGAAGCCTTTGATCTCTACGGTATTTTATTTAAAGGCCACCCTGATTTGCGCCGTATTCTTACGGATTATGGTTTCATTGGTCATCCATTCAGAAAAGATTTTCCGCTCAGCGGTAATGTCGAAATGCGTTATGACGCCAAACAACAGCGCGTCATTTATGAACCCGTTGATATTGAGCCTCGGGTACTTGTCCCCAAAGTGATACGGGAAGATAGCCGTTATGAATGAAATTCGTAATTACACATTAAATTTTGGTCCACAACATCCCGCCGCTCACGGTGTGTTGCGGTTGATCCTTGAATTAGATGGTGAAGTGATTAAGCGTGCGGATCCGCATGTGGGTTTACTGCATCGCGGCACTGAAAAATTAGTTGAGACTAAGCCGTACAATCAAAATATTGGTTACATGGATCGACTCGATTACGTGTCGATGATGTGTAACGAGCATGCATATGTCATGGCAATCGAAAAATTATTGGATATTAATATCCCCATTCGTGCTCAATATATACGAGTCATGTTTGATGAAATTACACGTATTTTGAATCATTTGTTATGGCTCGCTGCGACCGCTTTAGATATTGGTGCGATGACCGTATTTTT
>DAOUQR010000264.1 GCA_030625525.1 Pseudomonadota bacterium
TTTAAGGATTAAAAATTAAAAAAAGATTGATCATTAGCGGAAGTTTTACTACTTTAATTATTGCAGCTTTAGCCATTATCGTTATCGCACCGTTTGCTGAAGGTTATGTCGTTGCTGAGTGGTTGATTGAAATGATGATCATCCCTCTTCTTGCTGCTATTGTCTTTACATGTTCTGAAAATCGAACATTAATGATAACGGCTATAATCCTCTCTCTATCTGCAATTATATTTTATAACATCAATTTATTTCACAGCAATATAGTGTATTTCACCATTCAACAAATATTACTCTCCGCTGTTTATTTGATCGCGATTATCATTATTTTTCGTGAATTTATAAACTCCCCAACAGCAAATCTAAATACAATATTTGCCGGACTCAGTGTTTATCTATTGCTTGGCTTGTTATTTGGTAGCATATATATACTCATTGAAGTAATTTATCCTCATTCATTTAGATTTCATGGTGTCGAATGCCCCTTTTGCACCATTAATCAATTCAACTTGTATTACTTCAGTTTTACAACGTTAACCACGGTAGGCTTTGGAGAAATAATACCGATCACGCCTTACTCGCGATCATTTGTGATCATCGAACAGATGAGTGGTGTTATTTATTTGGCAGCCGTCATATCAAGAATGGTTGCTAACATTAAGAAATAATCTAGCAGCGCAATTCTCGGTGATAGTGAGGTGACCCCAATGTCTGGTCTGAAATATAGGGGTCATTATAATAGGCTATAATGAAATAAAGAGCTTAATGGGAATGTGATGATCATTGACAGCTATGAAAATATCATTCTGAAGCGGCCGTGGGTTTCGTTGCTCTTTATATTGGTGTTGATTGGTTTTTTTAGTGTTTACATTCCCCAATTTCGTTTGGATGCCTCGGCTGATTCACTGGTGTTGGAAAATGATCCGGCGCTGCAATATTACCGAACGATACGTGCCGCTTATGGGTCGGATGATTACTTGATCATTACGGTTAAACCGCATGGTAGTTTATTTAGTGATGACTCCCTAAAGGCATTGGAGCAGTTAACACAAAAGCTGCTCAAATTAGAACGTGTTAAATCGGTGTTTAGTTTATTGGATGCCCCGTTAGTTAAAAGTCCCCCAGTGACATTATCTGAATTTGAACGCGGTGCCAGGACGCTTCGCACTCAAGGACTTGATAAAAAACAAGCCGAAAAAGAATTGCAGTCAAACCCATTGTACCGAGAGCTTCTTATTAGCCGGGACGGTAAAATATCGGCATTGCAGGTTAATTTTAAATTAAATAATGAATATTTTCGTTTATTGAAACAGCGTGAAAAATTACGCGCTGTACGTTTAAAGCGTTCGTTAACGACTCAAGAAAAAATACAATTGCGATCTCTTTCAAAAGAATTCGAACAAGAAAACAAACGATTACAACAGCAATTCAGTGAAGACATTGCAAAAGTTAGAGGGATTTTGCAGGAGTCAAAATTAAGCGCTGATATCCACTTGGCGGGTGTTCCGATGATCGTGGCCGATTCCGTCGTGGCAATTAAGTATGACTTGTCTCGTTTTGGCGTGGGCGTGTTGTGCTTTATGATTGTGATTTTAATTGTCGTCTTTCGCAAGCCGCGCTGGGTAATTTTACCCATGATGACATGCTTTGCTACAGGTATTTTAATGATCGGTTTATTGGGATTTCTTCATTGGCCGATCACGATTGTATCGTCTAATTTTATTTCTTTATTATTAATTATCACTTTATCGTTTACCGTGCATTTAGTAGTGCGCTATCGAGAATTGCACGCTCTATCTCCTGATGCCACTCAATTAATGCTTGTCAGAAATATGGTGTTTAGCAAATTTAAGCCGAGCTTTTATACGGCGATCACAACGATGGTAGCTTTTGCATCTTTACTATTCAGTGATATTCGACCTGTCATCGATTTTGGTTGGATGATGGTAATGGGGATTTCGATTGCGTTTCTCATGACCTTCACATTGTTTCCTGCGACCTTAATGTTTTTAAAACCGGGTAAGTTGGTTCAGCGTCGTAATATTACTGGAGCCATTACGCGTTTCATTGCTTATATCATTAAACGTTATACTAAGTACGTTATCATCGTCGCGATTTTATTAGCGATACTGGGGATGATCGGTTTGAGTCGATTAAGCGTTGAAAATCGTTTCTTGGACTATTTTAAATCCTCTACTGATATTTATCAGGGCATGCTACTCATTGATCAGAAGTTTGGTGGTACAACCCCACTAGATGTCATCATTGACGCGCCAGATAGTTTTAAAGAATCTCAGGCTAAGTTAAAAGCTGAGCTTGAAGATGAGGAACATGAGGAATTAGGTGAAGCTGGTATCACAGCGACGAGCTATTGGTTTAAGCGTGAAAAGTTCAAAGACATTGACAGCATTCATGCATTTTTAGATCAACTGCCACAAACAGGCAAAGTGCTATCGATCTCGAGCACCATGACGATGATCGATACATTAGATAAAGATAAACGCTTAGAAGGTTTTTATCTTTCCGTGATGTACAAACGCTTATCGCCAGAAATCAAAACAATGTTATTCGATCCTTATATGTCGAATGATGGCAACCAACTTCGATTTGCCATTCGTGTTTTTGAATCTGATCCCACTTTAAAAAGAGAAGAACTGATACAACAAATAAAAACACAGTTGACGGATCAATTTGGCCTGAAAAAAAATCA
>DAOUQR010000178.1 GCA_030625525.1 Pseudomonadota bacterium
AAAAGCCTTATCAAAATTAGACCCCACTCAAAAACTTGATCTATACTTATTGGATAGCGAGACCCAAGACCCATTATTGTTAAGAAAACATGGCTTTTCACTCGATGAACATACGAAAGATTTAGATATAAAAGCCCTAAAATCATTCTTAAATATACAAACCCGCCAGAAATATGCGCTCGCTAGCCTCATTGCTCACTGGGATGCGGAACTGATTTATCGATTTTTAGAAGAAGTTAAGATAGACCTTGCTGATAAAATAGAGTTACTTTGTTTAAAATCACCCACAGGTAAACCAATTGCCCATACTCTAGCCGAAGGCGATTCCACTCGGCTTGGCGGACTCATCTTTTCCCTCTCTTTGGAAGAATTAAAAACGATTTGTGAGACGACGGATGCCAAGGGCAACACGTTTTTACACCGCGTCATCACAAATCAAGTCCACTTTCAAATGATTTACCACATGCTTCAAGATAAGCAATCCGATTATCTTTCACTAGAAAATAATAAAGGCAATACTGTTTTCATGTCGGCTCTCGCTAGAGACATCAATTTTCTAAATCTGTTTATTTTAAGCATTCCAAATGAACAGTTTACAGAACTTTGCAAAACTGAAAATAAGGCGAAACAAAGCTGGCTGGCATATTCACTTCAGTACATACAAAAATACGACGAGAAATATACAAACCTACCTGTTCTTTTGCAACTCGTTATAAAAAAAGCAGGGACTGACATTGCCTACAGCTTGTTATATAACGAATCAACACCTGAAGCCTCTGCAATCGTGACGATCACAAAGCGTTACGAAAAGCAACTAGATAAAATATTAAGCCTGATCCCAGACGAGAAATATGATGATGCCCGCTGTCTCGTTTTATCAACAGCCTTGGCATGCAAGAACGATAAGTACATCACTATTATTAAAGACAATCTCAAAAACATATCCAATGACAAGCTGTTTGAGTTGTTTTTTTCTAAAGATAAAAACAACCTGAAATTTATTGAGAGCCTCCATAATCATGCCTATAAATTATTATTCGAACACGTTGGTAGATTTGAGGGGAAAAGTCTCGATAGACTTCACGCCTTCGTTTTTTCTGATGGGAAGACACTAAAGCAAAAAATGGGACATTTAAATAAAAAAAAAATAACCGCTGAAGTCGGATTCAAAAAAATAGTAAAACAGGCTATTGCCTCCCCCCAACATGTAGAAATGAACGTGTTAACGGTTCTTAGATTAATAAAGTTTGATGGGTTATCCTGGACACCGAAATTGCCACTAGATCTTAGTTGTCAGGCCATCCCCTTTGAAGCGTTATCGAAATGGAATGATATCAATCAAGCTCAAACAACGTATTTTTCAGCATCGCGAAAATACAAAGGTGTTTCAACAGCGTATTTTGCTAAGCTAGAAAAATTTAACTCCCTATCTAACTTACAAACATTACTTCAATTCATTCGAGAGGGAAAACATAGGCCTCGCAATACACCCCATAATCCCCCTGTTAGCCTAATTCTTCTCAACGCTTTAAAAACATTAGAAACAAACGAAACTAGCTGGCAACATTTTGCAATCTGCTTATACATAGCAAGCCGACCTCTATTGATGTCTTCAATACGCCAGACATTCAAAGATGAATTTAAAGAATTAATCAGCGAGGACTCTCCTGAGCTTGACTTAAACTCTGCGTTAACGATGGTTTTGTCTTACAACAATAAAATCAACCGAGTTTTTACTCACAGTAGAATTTTTCCTGAACTACTTCCACGATTCGACACAGAGGACATGCGTGATTATGCAAAAGTGGCGGGTATTGAATGTCCGAAAAGAACGGATGAGCATTTAAACCTACCGATAAATAACTTCCTACGCATAATAGAGTGGATCGCAGAGCTGACAGAAGAGAGTCAAGACTGGGAAGAGGCTAAAGCATATCTAGCACTCAAAGACTTAAGCACTGAAGAATGCCTTAATCTCCTCACGGTAAATTTATTTGACCGCCCCAACCTATTTGTGCAATTAGCTCAAAAAAACCCTGGAATTTTAAATGAGTTGATCGGTAACGATTATGTGACAGCGTTTAAAAAATGCCTGGAAACAAACACGTTAAATTCACTACTTGATACAGCACCTAAATATTTTGCAAAGCTCTTAAAGTCAGTAAAACTCGCCGAATTAACAGAGATGATGCAACCCGAATCCGACTATGCTTTCACATTACGAACTTGTTTATTGACAGAGGCCGGTTCAGAGATGCTCTTGGGGTATTTGAGTGCCACGTATAAAGTTATAAAAAAATTGGAAGGCAAAAAGGATAAAGTTACGTATGCAGAAGAAGCCGAAGCCTTTTTACGATCAGAAAATTATCTTGGAACTGCATTCATTTTAGAGCTGCTGCATCACCACCCGAAAGCCCTTTTAAAAGCAAGCAACTTAGAATTATGTAAAGATATATTATCTGACGTGATACAAACACTAAAAATGAGAGACCCCAAACTATTAAACGCCTATTTGTGCACTCTAATTTCTAAGCACCAACGTTTTTATCCACTAGTCACATCTAAGATAGACGGGCTAAATTTCATTGACATCATGACTTTTTGGGTTGAACATCGTTTTACACCGATTAAAACCCACGAACATAACATACATCTGAATGATGAAACTCCCTTTGCACTCATTGCTTTTGAACTCGCCCAAAAAGGTATTACAGATGAGCAACGTGAAAAGCTCCTTAATACAAAACCACCACAATCATCAATGCATTTATTAAGCGTCATTATCAAAGATAATCATCGAGTAGCTATTGAAATACTTAGAACGATTGGCCCAGCGAGCAAAACTAAACTGTTATCACCCGAAGCAGTGAATAGCAAAAATTTAAACCAAGTCGCTGTACACAGTTTAGTTACACACTTACTCAATAGCAAAGCAACGGCGGATGAAGACCTAGACATCCTATTCCAGGATAGCAACCCAGATGACCTCATAAAATTATTGCAGTTAGATCTCAAAGCGGAGTGGGACTGGGTCATTCAGAAGTCAGTGTTCGGGCTGTTAATGTCTTCTAAACCCGACTATCTGCTGGCTCTTATAGAAAAAAACCCGAGTATACTTGGCTGTATAAACGGACAAATTTTACGTATCGCCGCTGATGAAAAAGATCAATCGTTTGCTAAATCAATCTTGAATCAAATTTTAGATCCTAATAATGATTCATTAGCCAACATTATTGCGTTCAATTTAATCCCACAGTTGTCAAAACTCATCGACTTCGATAAATTTTCTGCAGAACAATCATTTGAATTATTCACTATTAACCCTTATCGAGATTTCTTTGCCAAGCTTAATGAGGAGTCACCTAAATGCATTACCACACTCATCTCAAAATTAAAAACACTGAATAACATGGTTATCCACAACCTTGTCAGGACCTATGATAACTTTAATCCAAAATTCGACGATGAACTTCAAACAGCACTACTCAATTGCTTTGAACAATTTTCAAAATCAAATCCGATGCGATTTATCAATATAATTTTCGAAAAATACGGTTATTCCTACGAAGACGTTTACAAAAGATTCAGCAGTAAAAACCAAAAAATATTTGTCGCTCATTGGGTAAATGCGATTCTAGAACTCAAAAAATTTGATTTTGAATCGATGCCACGCTTAAA
>DAOUQR010000249.1 GCA_030625525.1 Pseudomonadota bacterium
CCATCATAATGACGCCAAAATAGCGTCCCCAGACTTTCGCTCGAAAATTTTCATCCGTGGCAACACCGGCTAAACCAATATATCGATTCAAGTTTTTCATGGGGTTACGTTCCGTATCAGGGTTTGTGTATTAATCAGCAAAAAAAATGCCAAGATCTAGATGAAATTATTTTAAAAAAAATAGAAAAGATCGCTTGATTTTTATTTTTTACACAGTCTCCGACGAATAACTGTACAAGGTGATATAAAAAGAGAACAGATGAGGTAGGGATTGCGGGATGCGTCGTAACCTCCTGATTTTAAAGGGAATAATATTGGTGGATAAATTGCATGCAATCTAACTCACATGTATTATCCATGCGGTTTGTCGCACCTTTTTAATATCTTATTCACAAAGTTATCCACAGAAATTGTGGATAACTTTATATGCTTACGAAATGAAATTACTTTGATATAATTCAGCACATTTTATAGTGCTATAAAAGTGAGACTTCAAATGTTGCGAATGACTTTACTGCTTTTATTAAATATATCTTTATGCATAACTTCATGGGCGCAAGCGGGAACTATTTCTAAAAGTCAACCTCACGTGCTTCGAACAGTTCAACGCTTCAATGATATTGAACCTACTTTAATTTTTTTAGTTAAAAAGTACGGTGCTAAAAATATTGTACTCGTCTCAGACGTCGATGACACGTTGATTACAATGCCGAGTTTCATCGGTAGTGATGCGTGGTGGGATTGGCAATTTGAATTGCTTCATAACGATCCAACATCGCCTGACTTGGTTGCGACTACCTTTAACGGTTTAATGCGAGCACAGCATTGGTTGAATACTTTACAAAAAATGCAATTAACGGATCAACAGATCCCAACGACGATCGCATCTTTTGAAAAGCAAGGCGGCGTATTTATGATTGAAACTGGTCGCGGCGTTGAAAACAGCGATGTCACAGAACATCAACTCAGTAACGTCGGCCTAAAAAAAGACCTGGCGATGAATGATACATTAACCAAGTTGATGCAGTGCGACGGTTTAAAACGAGATATTTTGTATCGTGATGGTGCCATGTATGTTGCTGGACAAAATAAAGGGCTCGCGTTGCAATGTTTTTTAAAGCAAACAAAACGACACTATAAAGCCATTGTGTTTATAGACGATGTTCTTAAAAATGATACAGACATTATTCATGCGTTTGATCGCCAACAAACAGATATTGCGGTCTATGCCTTTCAAGATAAACACAACTCTAAAAAGCATCACAATGGTGTTAACAACAAAGCCATCCATGTACGAGCAACAAAACAGTGGCAGCAACTCAAAAAAATGACCGATAGTGTGTTCAACAAAAAAACTGATTTGTAATGAGTATAGTCAGCAGCTTGGCTTTTTATTTTGAACGACGTCTAGGCGGACGGCGAGATGTGGATTTTTTCCCGGGCAAAATAAACCAATCTTCTTCAATGATTTGATGAAAATAATCAGCTTCTTCGACTAACAAATGGGATGTTGTTTCTTTCACGGCAGCAATTTCAACGCGCACACCTTCAGATTTTAAATGACGCACTAATTCAATATAGTCCGAGTCACCGGACATAATAATGATCGTGTCGCATTTGCTGGCTAATTGCATCGCCTTAATAGAGAGGGGAATATCAGCACTTTTATGACAAGGTTGCACCGAACCATGAAACATAGAATGGAGGCGCTCGGCTAATTTTTCAGAAATTTGTTTGCCTTCGCGGAAATAAACCAGGCGATTGAGAGCTCGATTATCAATGAGTTTTGGGATCAAGGTATCGAAGTTCATCATCGCATTTGAGTCTTTGACTAAGTCATGCAAACTGCGTTCGATATTATTACCGTCAACTAAAATCGCAACGGTTTGACTAATCGTAATACTTAATTTTTCCGTACCAGACATAAAATTTCCTATCAAAATAAAAATGTGCCCCGGGCAGGATTCGAACCTGCGACCTGCCCCTTAGGAGGGGGCCGCGCTATCCAGCTGAGCCACCGAGGCGTAGATCAGGAGTATATACCCATTACACCTGAAGATGCGAGTTTCTGCCTTGCCCTTTTTGTCCCCAGAAAACGTTTAAATCTTGCCAATAGGCCTGCTATTACACCTGAAGATGCGAGTTTTAGTTAAGCATCTGATTGATGCTTTGACGTTTGTTGTGACGTAAGTGTGCCCTTGGGGCCATAAATGTCATCTTTAATATCACGGCCTTTCATGAGCTCAAGTAGGCGGCGAGTATTATGCAGATTGACACCCGCAACAGCGCCGTTGACTTCATTTAATTCAGCACATTGATTGAGAGCGTCTTTTAAATTTTGCCATAAAGGCTCTATCGACGCTTTTTCATTGCTAGGTAGTCTATTGATAAAATCAATAAAGGCTTGTTCAGAGTCAGCAATATTTAAAGACTGCCAGAATTGTTGGCGCTGTTTATCGAGCTTTTCAAGTTGCTCAGCCGCTTGGTTTTTCTGTTCTGTGATCGTCGCAATTAACGCATGATCATTCTGAATAAAGGCCTGCTGCTCTTGCATCAGAAAGTCTTGATAGATCTTAACCTGCTTGAATAAATCCGAAAGCAGGGTGCTTAACAATGCATTTGCCATGTTAATTTACTCCGAGTCAGATAATTCAGTCATGTTTTCCATCATTTTTTCAGCAATCTTATCCGCGCTCACATCATATTGACCGCTAGCGATCGCTGCTTTGATCTCGGCAACTTTTTGCTTATTCACATCAGGGAGCTGATCGAGTTTCTGATGGATCTCAGACATGAATTGTCCACGATCGGTAATGTCTATCGTAT
>DAOUQR010000137.1 GCA_030625525.1 Pseudomonadota bacterium
TGCTGAGGATCACTACAGACATCGGTAATGCGCATTTCAACGGTTGGAAAACGGCTGCTCAAACGAGCATCCCACCAAATTTCTCGCGCATCGATGATTGCACCAGCACCAATCATGGTTTCGAGATAGGTTTTATATTCTTGCACATCAGAAAAATACAGCGGTAAGCCCGAGCGAGGTAAACCATCAATAACCGTTAATCTAAAGCTATTCAAGCCCGTATCAATACCTTGCCAAAAAGGAGATGAGGTGCTGAGCATCAATAAATAAGGCAAATACCAACGCAATGCATTGATTAAAAAAATGCGTGTATTTTCATCTTCGATACCCACGTGTAAATGCATTCCAGACACTAACATGCGGTTAACAGGAGCTTGCAGTTCCTGTTGTAATCGAGAGTGGCGCTTACTTTCGGTTGGGGCTTGGTCAATCCAAGTTGAGAAGGGGTGGGTCGAACTCGCGTAAGGGGTCAAGCCATATGATTTTGATACCGTATCCACACAAGCCCGTAAATCTAAATACTCCGCTTGAAGTTGGGCCACAGAATCACACGGTGTGCTTATCAACTCAACTTGTGAAACTAAATGCTCAGGTACAATTTGATTGGGGTAATCAGCCACGCACTGTTCGAAAAAATTTGCTGGGATGGATTTGATTAAGTTACAGCTATCGGAATCAATCAGAAAAAGCTCTTCTTCTAATCCAATTGTTAGTGGTGTATGTTTCCTTGTCACCAATCAGTCCTTGTATTATCCTACCGTCCTGGTAGATATCTAACACTGACAAAAGCGTATCAGAATCATACAGCGCTGTCATGCTTTTTGAGGGTCTTATGCGAAAAAAATACAACATCGCCGTCATATTTGCTCTATCCACAGCACTACTGCTACTTGCTGGGACATCTCACGCGCTCAAAGTGTATAAAACAACAGATAAATATGGCAACGTTATCTTCTCTGACCGCCCCTTATCTGAAGAACAAAGCCAGCAAACTGAAATTAACCTCAGCGCTCCTGGCACAACAGACTCAGAGCATCATCAAGAATATGAAGTAGAAATTGATAAAAACAATAAAAAAATTAATGAACTAATCGCCAAGCGCGAGAAGCTCCGACGTAAAGTCAAACAGGCCTATTCAGAATTAGGTATTGCAAAAGCCATGCTGAAAAAAGCACACGAACGACAAGAAAAACAAATGATCCAATGCCGTCAAAAATACGAAAAAAATAATGGCAAAAGTTCAGTCGTTAATTTTTGTCAACCTGGCTCAATCGCACCACTGGAAGTCGAGGTTGTCAAAGCGACTGAGCACTTAAGTCAACTTTTATCCATGTTAGATCAAATGCCTAAGTGAGAAGACCAACAAATTCATCATAGATAAAATGTCCGGTAAAAACCGTCACCGAGATCACGATCCCCACAAACATCAACTGATAACTACGATTAATATAAGTAAATTTACCTGAAATATACTGACCCATCTGATAAATCTCCACAGTTAAACTCTTCACCATCTCTTCCTCATTAGACAAGATTTTTCGGATTTCTAATTCATAGTCATCCCAAGACATATGTATAAAATTAGGAAAAAACAAATAATCAATGGGTTCATTGGCTGAGCGCTCTCGCCCTTTGGTTAATTTAGGCATCAATGAAATCAAGGCAAAAATCAAACTAAATACGAGAAAAACACTCAAAATCATTAAGCTCGGCATTTTGAGTAACATGTTTATTTTTGTCATGAAATTTGCCAGTGTCAGCAACGATACACCGACAACAACATTGGCTTTGAAATCGGACATCGTACTCAGTTGCGCAAAATGTTTTTGAATACTACGTAACAAATGGATCGCTGAGACGATATCGGCGGTGGGATACTCTTTTGAAATGTCGTTCATATATATTATTATAAGTGAGTGGAGGTAGCTTTGATTTTAAGCCCAGTTTACAGCGGGGTCAAATGCGAATAATGGCATCAATAAGAGGACGTTGTGCTAATAGTACATCGCCGTGGGTATTGTAAATAATACCCACGGCGACATGAACAGGATTGTCAGCGTTTATACTAATTTGCCGTGACATTGTTTGAATTTTTTGCCAGAACCGCAGGGGCACGCGTCATTGCGTCCAACTTTAGGTTGATCACGCACAAACGGCACAACATTTTCATCGTCGCCTTCGACGCCGGACTGAACGGCACTTTTTGCAGCGTCATGATGATATTCCATTTGATAAGCCGCTTCTTGACGGCGTTGCTCTTCAACTGCAGCAACATCATCCGGCGCTTGAATTTGTACCATACACAAGGTGCTGATCACCTCATATTGAATACTATCCAGCATACTTGAAAATAAGGTAAACGCTTCACGTTTATATTCTTGTTTCGGATCTTTTTGAGCATAACCACGTAAGTGGATACCTTGACGCAAATAATCCATCGAACTTAAATGTTCACGCCAGTGACTATCAAGTGTTTGTAACATCACTGCTTTTTCAAATTGCTTGATAGACTCTTCACCTGCCATTTCTTTTTTAGCCGCATAGACTTTTTGAATGTTTTCAGTAATACGCGCGCGTAATCCATCTTCATGCAAGTCATCTTCTTTGTCGAGCCAGTCTTGAATCGTTAGTGAAAGTCCAAAATCATTGGTCAGTGTTTTTTCAAGGCCCGACACATCCCATTGCTCTTCTAAACTTTGAAGCGGGATAAACTGTGAAATCGTCTCTGCAATGACTGAAGCACTCATTGCCGCAACCGTATCTCTCACATCGTCAGATTCCATCAATTCTTGTCGTTGCTTGTAGATCACGGTTCGTTGATCGTTTGCAACATCATCATATTCTAAGAGTTGCTTACGTACATCGAAGTTAAATCCTTCAACTTTACGTTGCGCGTTTTCGATGGCGCGTGTCACCCAAGGATGCTCAATCGCTTCGCCCGGTTGCATGCCCAGTTTTTTCATAATCGCTGCAACACGGTCAGATGCAAAAATACGTAATAAATTATCTTCGAGCGATAGATAAAAACGGCTGCTACCCGAATCACCCTGACGACCGGCACGACCTCGCAACTGGTTATCAATACGACGAGATTCATGACGCTCAGAACCTACTATACGTAAACCACCAACTTTTAATACCGCGTCATGACGCTTTTGCCATTCGTCACGCAGATGCTGTATTTGCTCTTCCGTCGCATCATCTTTTAGTTTTGCTATGTCCGATTCTACATCACCCCCTAAAACAATATCGGTACCTCGTCCAGCCATATTAGTCGCAATCGTCACGACACCAGGACGACCCGCTTCTGCGATCACATGCGCTTCACGCTCATGTTGCTTGGCGTTTAACACTTGGTGTTTAATTTTTTCTTTTTGTAATAAATGTGCGAGTAATTCGGAGGTTTCAATTGATGCTGTACCTAACAAAACGGGTTGGCCACGCTTAATGCAATCTTTAACATCGAGAATTAAAGCCGCGTATTTTTCTTCTTTATTTAAATAAACCAAATCCGGCATGTCATCACGAACCATTGGCTTATTGGTTGGGATCACCACAACTTCTAGGTTATAAATTTGCTGAAATTCATAAGCTTCGGTATCTGCGGTACCGGTCATACCCGAGAGCTTATTATAAAGACGGAAATAATTTTGCAAGGTGATAGACGCAAGCGTCTGATTTTCATTTTGAATCGTCACGCCTT
This sequence comes from Pseudomonadota bacterium, assembly GCA_030625525.1. GTDB lineage: Bacteria > Pseudomonadota > Gammaproteobacteria > DAOUQR01 > DAOUQR01 > DAOUQR01. The sequence goes on from DAOUQR010000137.1 coordinate 3,704, forward strand.
CTTTTGCTTCAACCGCCTGATGAAGTCCTTCAGACCAGCGACGACCTGGCATGGTTCGTCCCGTGTGCTCATCCACGATAACCACTTCGTTATCTTGTACGATGTAATCCACGTCACGACTATATAAAGCATGCGCACGCAAAGCAGCACCAAGGTGGTGCATCAAACTAATATTCGAGGCGCTGTATAGACTGTCATGTTCCTCTAGCAAACCTTCGTCTGTTAGCAATTGCTCAACATGTCGATGTCCCTCTTCCGTCAAGAAAACTTGACGTTGCTTTTCATCCACAGAGTAGTCACCCGGACCTTCTTCTTCCTCTTGCTTTATTAACATCGGTATCAATTTATTAACGCGGGTATACGCTTCTGAGCTATTTTCTAAAGCACCAGAGATAATAAGCGGCGTTCTAGCTTCATCAATAAGAATGGAATCGACCTCATCGACAATGGAAAAACTCAACGGACGCTGCACACGCTCGTCTAATGAAAAAGCCATGTTATCGCGCAGATAATCAAAACCAAATTCATTATTCGTACCATAGGTAATATCTGCATTATAAGCCGTTTGTTTTGCTTGTGGCTCCATATCTGCCAAAATAACATCGACCGTTAAACCTAAAAATTCATAGACCGGCGCCATCCACTGACTAT
>DAOUQR010000035.1 GCA_030625525.1 Pseudomonadota bacterium
AATTTTGCAACTCGCTCTGCACTGATGTGCTTGATATAGCTCCGACCTTCATTAATAGCATTGACTTTTTTTTCGTCGATATCAATACCAAGAACACGATAGCCAATATCAGCAAATCGAAGCGCCAATGGCAGGCCGACATAACCCAATCCGATAATACTGATCAAGGATTGTTTATCATTAAGTTTATTGATGAGCGTTTGTTTATCCATTTTTTATTACACAACCTTCTTAAATGAGTCTGAGCTAAAAAAGCGCGAGATTATCACATAACGAGGGGCAAAAGTCTATAAATTCGTCATCTTCTCCGCCACCCGACCATACCGATCCAACAACCGCACAATATCATCTTCCCCTAAATAATCACCACTTTGCACTTCAATCAATACCAAATCCATCACCCCAGTATTCATCAAACGGTGCTTCACCCCCGCCTGGATATAGGTCGATTCATTGGTATGCACAAACTTGGTTTCATCTTCAATCACAATCGTTGCGGTCCCCGAGACCACGACCCAATGTTCATTACGATGATGATGATATTGATAAGACAACTTCTCACCCGGTTTCACTTGAATCAATTTGATTTTATAACGCGAGCCTTCTTCTAATACGGTATATGTCCCCCAAGGGCGATACATCGTCGTGTGCTCATCATAGGCTTTATGTTCTTTCGCTTTTAATTCGGCCACAATGTTTTTAACATCTTGAACACGGTCACGTTTTGTCACTAACAAGGCATCCGGCGTATCAATCACCACTAAATCTTCAACGCCAATCGCTGCAATCAAACGTTTATCACTTCTGAAATAATTATTTTTAGAATCCAGGGCGATCACATCGCCGTTAAATAAATTATTGTTTTCATCACGCGGTAAAATTTTGCCGACACTTTCCCAGTCACCTAAATCACTCCATGCCATATCGCTTTTAACCACGGCGCGATTATCCGTGTGCTCCATAATCGCGTAATCGATTGAAATGCTCGGCAGGGATTTGGAAACATCCTGCGGTAAATACACGGCATCATCCACGCTTGAACGATTGTTCCAGCACATCATGCCACGTCGATACAAATCATTTTGCAAGGTTTCGAACGCTTGCAACATCACACCGGCTTTGAAGCAAAACATACCTGAGTTCCATAAATAGGCTTTCGACGCTAAATATTCTTGCGCGGTGGCTAAATTCGGTTTTTCCACAAAGGCTTTAACGTTAAATGTATTATCGACTGCGAGCGGCTCACCCACTTCGATATAACCATAACCGGTTTCGGGTCGGCTTGGATTGATTCCAAAGGTAACGATTTTATCTTGTTCAGCCAATGACTTAGCTTGTGAAACGGCTAGATTAAAATTAGCCTGGTTTTCAATATGATGATCAGCAGGCAAGACCAGCAACATCGCATCATCACCATACTGCTCTTTCACCATTAAACTGGCGGCCAAAATTGCAGGCGCGGTGTTTCGAACCACGGTTTCTAATAAATAATGATGCTGACAGTCTGGCTCGTCTAATTCCACAAACTCAGCCTGTGAGCGTAGATAATAATCTTGATTGGTGACCGTAATCAGTGAATTCACATCCGGCAAGGCCATAGCCCGACGATACGTCGCTTGCAACAAGCTATCATCACCAATGAGTTTTAAAAAAGGCTTAGGCGAACTTTGACGCGACACAGGCCAAAGTCTAGAACCAACACCACCAGAGAGGATCACAGGAATCAATACAGGCTGCTTCATCTAACAACTCATTATTTTGATTAAAAAGAGCACTATGATACTTGGTAATGGGGGGGTAAGTCTAGACCAACCGCGTCTTAACTTTGTACATTTATGAATGAAAAAAGCAGGTATCCACGCTGAACACCGGATTTTCAATGAATATCCGGTTTGTAATGCCGATAATTCATTGTTTGTTCAGGACCTAACCATGGCCAAAATCTCTCACCCGTTTTTGAGGAATTGTAGGGCGAACTTAGAGACCTGTATGGCGTCAGGCCTGAGGCCTGACCCTAAATACCAATTTTAGCTTGAAAAATAACCAAAAACCGTTATAGTCGCTCCACTATGAAATTATCAATTTATGGAACCGGCTATGTCGGTCTGGTCACTGGTGCTTGTTTGGCGGAACTCGGTCATGATGTGTTGTGTCTGGATATTTCTGTTGAAAAAATTGCGGCTTTAAAACGGGGCGAAATCCCGATTTATGAACCGGGATTACAAGATATCGTTCGCCGACATATCGAGAATGGCCGATTACAATTTACGCTAGATTATGCTGATGCAGTTGCGTTTGGGCAATGTCAGTTTATTGCGGTGGGTACGCCCACAACCGATGAAGGTGCTGCCGATTTGCAATTTGTTTATGCTGTCGCAAAATCCATTGCTAAACACATGAATGACTATCGCCTAATCATCGATAAATCAACCGTGCCTGTCGGTACAGCAAAACATGTTAAAGACATTATTCAATCTGAATTAGACGCCCGAGGTGTTTCGGTTGATTTTGATGTCGCATCCAATCCAGAATTTTTAAAAGAAGGTGCGGCGGTTAAAGACTTTTTACAACCGGATCGCATTGTTGTTGGCTCAGAAAATACAACAGCAACCAGACTCATTGACGAACTCTATAAGCCTTTAACACAACAAGGCTATCCGCTCGTTCATATGGATCTCGCGTCTGCCGAACTCACAAAATATGCAGCAAATGCAATGCTGGCAAGTCGAATTAGTTTTATCAATGAAATTGCAGCGATAGCTGAAAGTACCGGCGCTGATATTGAAACCATTGCGCATGGCCTCGGTATTGATCCACGGATCGGCCCAGAATTTTTACGTGCCGGTTGCGGTTATGGCGGATCCTGTTTTCCTAAAGATGTTAAAGCATTGATCCATACGGCGAAAAACCTAGGGATCTCGCCTTATGTTTTAGAGGCGATTGACCAACGTAATCACGCTCAAAAACAATTGTTAGTTGAAAAAATTTGTCATTATTATGCTAATCAAATACAAGGCAAACACTTCGCTATTTGGGGGCTGGCTTTTAAACCTCACACGGATGACATGCGCCAAGCATCAAGTATTACAATCATTGAAGGTCTTACAAAATTGGGCGCGACGGTCAGCGCATTTGATCCAATCGCATCTGAAAATGCGAAGAAAATTTTTCACGACAATCCTCATGTCACCATTGCCGATAATAAAACTCAAACACTGGAACAAGCAGATGGCCTTATCATTGCAACCGAATGGCCACAGTTTAAAAATGCTGATTTGCCTGAAATAAAAAACACGTTAAAGCACCCAGTGATATTTGATGGCCGCAATATTTTTGAAGCTAAACAGTTAAAAGCTCTCGGGATTGATTACATCAGTATGGGAAGAGCCGTCGTCGTGAATAATAAAATCAAAGAACCTCACTCTTTAAAAGAAAAATCTTCCGAGTAAACTTATTGGGTCTATGAAGAATTGAGCGAGTAAGGTAACATAATCCATATTCCAGGATCGTCGTCCCGCGGCCTAATCATTGCCCGTAAGTCTGGCGAAGGGTGTAACCACTTATTCGCCACGTCATTCCACCAACGATCGTCATTCCGCGGCTCGACCGCGGAATCCAGAAAATAGTTCAAATCAAGATGTTTGTATATAGGGCATTCCTCTTCGAATGTTTTTTACTTTCCGATACAAAATGATTTATTCACGATGCATCCCTGGATTCCGCGGTCGAGCCGCGGAATGACGGGCCTGGGCGGAGAGAATGGTTACACCCTTCGACAGACTTAACAGACTTATGGGTAAAGATTAGCCCGCGGCTTGCACCCTACTGGCACTTACCGCGGGATCTAGAAAATAGTTCAAGCCAAAATGTTCGCATATAAGTCCTCCCATTTCGGATTGAATTTTTCAATGAGTTCTAGTTTCCATTGTCGTTTCCACGACTTTAATCGCTTTTCTCTACGGATGGCATTTTCAGCTGTATCATGTTGCTCATAGTATACTAATCTTTTTACGCCATATTTCTTTGTAAAACCATCGGCTATGCCTTCTTTATGTTGCCAAGTACGTTTTATCAAATCAGATGTGACACCAATATATAATGTACCATTTTTTTTGCTTGCAAGAATATATATACAAAAAAGTTTATTCATGATGCTTCTTGGATCCCGCGGTCAAGCCGCGGGATGACGCTCCTGGATTATGGATTATGGATTACGGATTGCGAATTGCGAATTGCGAATTGCGAATTGCGAATTACGAATCATGTTACTTTACCTGCTCACTTCTTCATAAACCCATTTATTTTTACCACCAGATTTAATAATTTAATCTCATCTGATTTGTTAACCTTGTCATTTTTAATAGTCGTTAACATAAGCTCACTATCAGCATCACTGATTGAACCGGCTAATGCTAATAACGGAGATATTTTTTTTCTCTTCATGATCACATCCTCGACTAGTTATGAATCCACAAGTACGGAACATTAATACAGATACAATTATCAGTCAAAACTTGATACCAGGAGAAAATAACCGACTAAATATCTGACCACTCTAGCCAAAAGAACCAAGACCATAAGGAGATGTGAGTGATCAGATAAATTTAAGCGCGCCCCTTTCGGGGCGCTATCACAACTAGAACGACACTCGCTGGATCAACGCGTCTTTGTTTTTAGCAATAAACCGCTTGCTAATTCCTCTGACTTTGACCAGATCATCAAGTGATTGGAACGATCCATGTTCCGCCCGATATTGCACAATGGCTTGTGCACGCCGTGGCCCAATTCCCTTTATTGCTACAGCAATTGTCTGCGCGTCTGCTTTATTGATATTGACTGCACTCGGAGTGCTATCGATCAATTTAACAGAATGCCGACTATGGTTGAGCTTTTTGACGATGCGATCATGCGTGTTAGCCATCGCGAGTGGTGTTGTGAATAAAAAGCTGAGTACAGCTATGAGAAAGCTAGAGAACAGTTTCATAGAAACACTCCTTGTTGTCGTTCAAAGTCATGCCGGTTGGTATGACTTGCTCAAGTCCATCTGAGCGAGGAGGAGTATAGGAGGGAATCTATTAATTGTCAACAGATAATTCTAAAATAGTTTCTTTTTATTGTTTTACTGAATTACATTGCTGAATAATTGCTTGTAGTACCTCGATAGGTAACTTAGCTTGAGTAATTGGACGGCCGATAACTAGATAATCACTGCCCGCTTCAATCGCTTGCGCAGGCGTTAAGACACGCTTTTGATCGTCTGCTGTAGGCTTCAATCTCACCCCCGGTGTCACGAGCTTAAAGGTTTCACCCAAGGCCGCTTTCAAGATCGACGCCTCTTGTGCAGAGCACACCACGCCATCGAGACCCGCTTGTTTGGCTAGTTCAGCAAGGCGAAGAACACTCTCTTGCGTAGAGCCTGTGAGACCAACCTCCGATAACTCATCGCTAGACAGACTCGTTAAAATCGTCACACCAATTAATAAAGGTCGTTGCTCACCAAACTCCGCAACAGCTTCTTTCGCGGCTTGCATCATGTGCAAACCACCTAAGCAATGCACGTTTAACATCCACACACCCAGATCAGCAGCTGCACGACAGGCATCAGCCACCGTATTTGGAATATCATGGAATTTTAAATCAAGAAAAACATCAAAGCCTGCATGAATACATTCTTTGACCCAATCAGGGCCAAAGCGTGTAAACATACCTTTACCAATTTTAATGCGGCAGATATTGGGATCGAGTTGTTGTAACAGGTTTCGTGCAAAGACAAGCTCAGAGAAGTCAAAAGCAATAATGACGTTCTTCATTTAATTATGCCGCAGCTGACGTGACAACACTAATCAGAGCATCAACAATTTGTTGTTGCTGTTCTTCAGTCAAGTAAGGATGCATGGGTAAACTCATCACGCGATTTGCAGCGGCTTCTGCGATTGGGAAGTCACCGGTGTTATAACCCAAGTGAGCCATTGCGGGTTGCTGATGCAGTGCCAACGGATAATGCACGGCTGTTGGGATCCCTTGATCTTTTAATTGAGCCAATACCTGTTCACGGTTATCGACTTCAATTGTGTATTGCGCATAAATACTCGTGTTATGTTCGAGTACGGTTGGCGTTCTAACAATATTTTTCAGCTGCTCGTCATAACGATTCGCCACTTGTTGACGTGCTTTTACTTCATCAGAAAAAATAGCTAACTTGGATTGCAAGATCGCAGCTTGGATGCTATCTAAACGACCGTTAATGCCAACCCGACCGTGATAATAACGTTGCTCTTGACCATGATTACGAATTTGTCGCATGCGTTGCTCCAATGCATCATCATTGGTAAAACAACCACCCGCATCGCCATAAGCACCGAGAGGTTTCGCAGGGAAAAAACTCGTGCAAGCAATCGTACTTAAATTACAAGATTGTTTATCTTTATAAACCGCCCCAAAACTTTGTGCCGCATCTTCAATCACTGGAATATTATGTTTAGCAGCAATCGAATTTACTGCATCCATATCTGCAACTTGACCGTACAAACTAACGGTAATAATACCTTTCGTTTTATCGGTGATCGCAGCCTCAATGCCAGCTGGATCAATATTATAAGTCTGTGGATCAATATCAACGAATACCGGTTTCGCACCTAATAAACAAATCGTTTCTACCGTCGCAAAAAAACTAAACGGGGTCGTGATCACTTCATCACCGTGCCCAATATCCAGTGCCATCATAGCCACCAATAATGCGTCCGTCCCACTCGAAACACCCACAGCATGTTTTGCACCAACATACGCCGCTAATTGCTGTTCTAATTCAGCAATCTCTGGTCCGTTGATATAACAACCATGCTCAAGAACAGCTTGAATACGCTGGTTAACATCTTCTTTAATACGCTGATATTGCGTTTTTAAATCGATAAATTGCATTTTAATCTCCTACTAAACCGTGTATTGGCTTTGTCGTATTCCAGTGTTTGCAACTGGGACAATGCCAATGCAAGCTCTTACTATCAAAACCACAAATTCCACATCGATAGACAGGTTTGTCTTCGAGTAACCTATCCGTCACCACTTTTAACATTTCTAAACGGTCGCGGACTTTCCCATAAGTGGCATCAATATGCCACTGTATTAATTGATTTAAACCACGCAGACTCGGGTTGTTTCGCAACTGTTCCGCTAAAAAATCAGTCGCCGTTTCCACACCTTGCTGTTGTTTTAAATATTCTGCTAACACTTGAATGACAGAAATGCGTGGAAACTCACGCATTAAGTCACTTAAATAATTCATGCCTTCATCTTTCGCACCGATTTTTTCATAACACGCCATGAGCGGCGGAATCATTTCTGAAATAAAATCAGGATCCTGATTGTGCACACGTTTATACGCTTTTATAGCCGCTTTATAGCGGCCATCAATCATCGCCATGCGCGCTTGCAATAAGCTCGCTCGCACAGAGTCTCTATCCACTGAAATGGCTTTTTTCAAAAATTGCTTAGCCTGATCATAACGTTGTTGATTTAAAGACTCTTCAACGCATTCACAGTAATGTTGTGCCATCACATCATGGTAGCTATCACCAGTGACCGCTTCCAATTGCTGCACCGTTTTAATTGCATTTTCCCACGCTTTTTCTTGCTGGTAGATGTCCATTAAATATTGCAAACTCGACGAGGTTTGTTCACCCCCGAGTTGCACCACCTCTTCAAAAATACGCTCAGCACGATCAAGCACACCCGCACTCATATAATCACGCCCTAACGCCATCAGCGCATCAACACGTTGCACAACACTCAATTGAGGTCTGGCTATTAAATTTTGATGAATACGGATAGCGCGATCGACTTGACCACGACGACGAAACAAACTGCCTAAAGCAAGATGTGTTTCAACTGTTTCGGTGTCCACTTCAATGAGTTTAACGAACACATCAACCGCTTTATCCGGTTGTTCGTTTAATAAATAGTTTAAACCGACATAATATTCACGGGATAAATTATTAAGTGCTTCAGTTTGACGCGGGTTACGACC
>DAOUQR010000021.1 GCA_030625525.1 Pseudomonadota bacterium
TTACCAGACATTTTTATCGATATTAGAAGTTCACGGTTACGCGGCCATCCCCTCTGGAAAAGTTGTAAAAATTGTACCGCTCACTGAAGCAAAGGGCTCGGGCACTAAAGTGCTCAGTGTGCCATCTATGGCCAGCGGCGCTCAGCAAGTTGTTCGAGTCATCCATGCGGACTATGTGCCCGTTAAAAAATTGTTAACAGCGTTGAAAGCCCTTATTCCACGATCCAGTCATATCTCTTTTTATGAACCGTCTAATGACATGATTGTTGCTGCCACGGCTGAGAATGTCTCTAAGATTGAAGAAATTGTTGCGCGCCTTGATAAGCCTTCAGAAGGCGGGACGGAGTTAATTCGATTGAAGTATGCGGTTGCATCTGATGTGGCTTCAACCTTAGAAGGTATGGAAAAATTACAAAAAAATACTTCACGTCCCATTGTCATCACTTACGATGAACGGACAAACAGCTTATTACTGAGCGGTGGTCGAAGTCGTCGATTACGATTGCGCACTATCATCGCGCAACTTGATTCAGCGGGATCCAGCACCGGGAATACAAGAGTTATGTACTTAAAGTATATAAGAGCGGCGGATATTGCACCGATTCTGGCAAATATGATCGAGGGATACAAAGCTGAGACAAGTTCCGGCTCTCAAAATAGGCGTTCAAAGACTTCAGTCCCAAGAAGGCCTAGTGGTGTACGTAATCCTCTGGGGAACACCTTAACCAGCACTTCGCGTGTTAGAGGAGGGCGTTCGACATCAAGCAGTTCTCTTTTGGATCAATTTGGCCAAGCGGGAAATTTTAATTTACCTGATGATGACCGCCAACGCAGCGGTAGTGCAGGACCGTCTGTGCAGTGGGAAGAAACCACCAACTCAGTTATTGTTAAAGCGCCACCCGGGATCCTTCGATCCGTGCGCAATGTCATTGCAAAACTTGATATTCGCCGGCCTCAAGTTTTAGTTGAGGTGATTGTCGCAGAGGTGACTGTGCGCCGTGCTCGTGAACTGGGTGTTGAATGGAATGGCGCAGGTGATGTTGCGCTTAATACACGCTTCCCTTCTGCTGCCTTGACTAACATTGCGAGTGGTTTCAGAGGGGCGGGAGATGCCACGACTCTGGGTAATGGTATGACGATTGGTTTCTTTAATAATGGAAACCTACGAGCAATCGTTAGAGCTTTAGCCAGTGATGTTTCAACCAATATTCTTGCTACGCCAAATATTGTGACTTTAGATAATGAAGCGGCTGCCATTAAAGTCGGCCAGTTAGTGCCATTCGCTGTGGGTACATCAACGGATACCACCTCTCAAGGCGGTACACCGTTCACTTCGTTTGAACGTGAAGAAGTGGGATTGAGTTTAACAATCAGACCACAGATCACGCATTCAGGTGCTATTCGCATGTACATTCAGAATATTCTTTCTTCTATTATTCCCGGCACGCAAGAAACTAATCCGGGCAATAATGCCACCACAAGTGAGCGCGTGATATCAACCAATGTCATGGTTGATAATGGGCAGGTATTGGTGTTAGGTGGTTTGATTCAGTCTAACTGGACTGAGACCGTCAATAAAGTCCCTCTTTTAGGTGATTTACCTGGGGGGTTAGGGCTGGCATTTAGATCGACAGCGAAAACCTTAGAAAAAACAAATCTCATGATATTCATCAAGCCAATAATTTTGCGTGACACAGCAACCGGCATACAAGTGACGAATGGTAAGTACAGTCAGATCCGTGCTAAGCAGATTGATTCAACCCGCGAATTAGCACGACCGTTTAGAAGCGAAACGCCAACTCTGCCACCACTGGATGGCCCTCAGAAAATTCCACAACCGTTTCCGTTGATGCAACCTCAACCACGTATGACAGTCTATGGTCAACGAGGACACGCATTACCGCCCGCTGAAATGCAGGGTCCAGCGCGAAAGTCAGCTAGACAGCAACGACGATTACCACATCCAATGAGCATGAGTCGCTCATCAAGAAAGCATCGTCGAGGGCGCGCTTAGTTTTATCCGGTAGTTTAGAATGAAAAGATGAATGGGGTCAGGCCTTGGGCCTGACCTCAGCTTTTCTTTTACGGCAACATTTTTTGCTGAATATCAGCCCAGGCTAGAACTTTTGATGCCTGTTCAATGCCTTTTTCAGTAATATGCTTACGTGCAGCGGTGGCTTCTTTTGCGTTAAGGAAGCTACCCATCACAAGCGCGTAGTAGAATTGTTTATTCTTTTTAAAGCGATAGCTTGCAAGATGATTGGTTTCTTTCACTGCTTTGCGTATTTTAGCTAAGTCTTTTTTAGATTTTGATGTGCCTAAGCGCACTGTATAGCCTTGAGGCGGTTGTGCTCGCATCCAGTCCAGATCGGTGAGGGCATGTTGCGAGGTTTCTGTTATTGGAGCTTTAGCTTGTTCATCAAATTCTTCTTCTTGATATTCATGCATTTTAATTGGGGGAGGGTTGTTATAAGCATCCGCGGTTAATATATGCAAGGCCTGTTGTGATGGGACATAACCTTTTTTAGCCGAGCGTTTAAACCAACTGCGAGCAAGATCTCTATCTTTCGAAATACCAATACCATAATAATTCATATAACCCACCGCATATTGCGCTCGGGTATCACCATGTCTAGCCAATCTTTCTAGGCGATCATAGGCATGCATATAGTGGCCGACGGCAAATTCATTTTCGGCTTTCACGTAAGAGTTTCGGTAAGTCATACAACTAGAAAGTAGGAGTGCGCTGAGCGCTATGCCGCTGAATTTAACTAACTTTTTCATTTTTTCTCCATCCTTAGGGAACTTTTCCGTAGATTGTGCGTCTAACAATGCAAATGCAACAATAAATCATCATTAATTGTATAGACATAGAGAGGGTTTGTCATGATTAATATGCAAGATTGGCGCTTAATAGGTTTACTCACGTTGATAGCTGTATTAGCCGTTATGGTGACGGTTCAGCTGTACGCACAAGTTTCACCTTGGGTCACAAACGAGAGTGTTGTAAAAGGCACATCGAGTCGTTCATCGGTTGTAACTTCAGATAAAGATGTGAAACAAATCGAAAAATGGCATTTATTTGGAAAAGCCGAACTGACCGCGGTGAGAGTAACAAATTCCAAAGACATCAAGTTACACGGTGTATTTTTAGCAACGAACCCTAAAAAACGTAGGGCTGTTATCTCCGTTAATGACAAAGATGAAGAGCTCTATCGTGTTGGGGATAAATTACCTGGCAACTTGAAAATTCAAAAAATTGAGAAAGATAGAGTGGTTTATCGTCGAAATGGCAAATTGGAGGCCGTCGTGTTTGATGATCAATACCGTAAAACGGGTGCTAGGCTTGTTACAAGAAAAACAATAAAAAACAAAAAACAAGCCAAAAGTAATTCAAAATCCGGCCGATATAATTTCAATAGAGAGGATTGGCAGAAGCGTATCAAAGAGATGCGTGAAAAGGGTAATAGGTACAAAGGTAGAATGTTCGCTCCTGGTGCGCATGGCGATTCCATGCGAAATTTAGAGGATTTTAGAGGGATGGATAAAGAAAAATTACGTGAGCGCTTTAAATCGCTCAGAGGAAAAGGACCAGGGTTAAACTAGAAATAAAGGGATTGGGGGAAGTCATCTCATGGTTGAAAATGAATTAAGTTTTACGTATGCCCAGCGACACGGAGTTGTCATTCAGTCTGTCTCAGACAATGCTATTAAAATTGCACATCGAGATAAATTAACGCCGGCGACTCTAATAGAGTTGCAACGTCAATTCAAATTACCCCTTGAATTAGAACAGGTTGACACAGACCGCTTCGAACATCTACTGACACAAACGTATCAAGCCAGTGGCAGTGCCGCTGAACAAATGGCGGCTGATATTGGTGATGAAATTGATCTTTCACAAATGATGGAAGAGCTGCCGACTACAGAGGATTTGCTTGAAAGTGATGATGATGCACCGATTATTCGTTTGCTCAATGCGTTATTGAGTGAAGCGATTAAACAACAGGCGTCGGATATTCATTTCGAAACATTTGAAGAGACTGTTTTAGTTCGATTTCGTGTCGATGGGATCTTACGCGAAGTTCTACGTCCCCAACGTGTCTTAGCCCCACTTTTGGTTTCACGGATCAAAGTGATGGCGAAATTAGATATTGCGGAAAAACGTTTGCCACAAGATGGACGTATTACCTTACGGATTGCAGGACGAGCAGTGGATGTTCGGGTATCAACGATGCCATCTGCTCATGGTGAGCGGGTTGTTTTACGTTTATTAGATAAAAAATCCGCGCATTTAAATTTAGCGGATCTAGGTATGGGTGAGGAGGCTTTAAAACACTTAAAAGACTTAATCTGTTTACCTCATGGGATCATTCTTGTTACCGGACCGACTGGTTCAGGTAAAACGACAACCTTATACGCGGCATTGACCGAATTAAATAGCGTCAGTCGTAATATTTTAACGGTTGAGGACCCGATTGAGTATTACTTGTCAGGCATTGGGCAAACACAAGTTAATGCGAAAGTGGATATGACTTTTGCACGAGGATTACGAGCGATTTTACGCCAAGATCCGGATGTCGTGATGGTGGGTGAAATTCGAGATTTAGAAACGGCTGAAATCGCAGTTCAAGCCAGTTTAACCGGGCATTTAGTGTTATCAACCTTACATACCAATACCGCAATCGGTGCGGTGACTCGTTTACGAGATATGGGCATAGAGTCTTTTTTACTGGCCTCTAGTTTAATTGGGGTTGCAGCGCAACGCTTGGTTCGTCTACTTTGTCCTCAGTGTAAAGAAGCGGTTCCAGCGACCATGCGTCAATGTGGATTATTAGAAAAAGACACATTAAATCCACCGAGTATTTATCAAGCCAAAGGGTGTGATGCTTGTGATAATACCGGTTATAAAGGACGAACGGGTATTTACGAATTGATACCGATTGATGAGACCATGCGTAACATGATCCATGAAGATGCGAGTGAACATAAACTTGAAAAAGTGGCGCGGCAATCTTCACGAAGTATTCGTTATGATGGTTTTAGACGCGTATTGGCGGGTGATACCAGTATGGAAGAAGTATTACGTGTAACAAGTGGATAATAATAATGGCTGTATACCGATACCAAGCGTTTGACAAGGCAGGCAAAGAAATCAGTGGTGTGCTGGAAGCGGACACGGATCGTCGAGTGCGCCAACAGTTACGTGACAAAGGTTTAACCCCCTTACAAGTTGCACTCAGCGGAAAGTCTTCATCAAAATCGTCTAAGCAACACCGCGAACTATTTTCAAGCATTAGTTTATCTGAGCTAGCATTAATTACACGTGAACTTGCCAATCTAATTAGTGCCGCGCTGCCGATTGATGAAGCACTGACGGCAGTGTCAGAACAAATTTCAAAGGTGAAGGTTCGAAATAAAATAGTCCTTGTTCGAGCGAAGGTATTAGAGGGCTATTCCTTTGCAAAAGCCCTGGGTGAATACCCTAAAGATTTTTCAAAGGTGTATCGCTCAACGGTGGCTGCGGGTGAAGAATCAGGGCATTTAGATACGGTTTTAAATCGATTGGCGGATCACACGGAACAGCAAGTTGAGTTGCGTCATAAAATTCAACAAGCCCTAATTTATCCGGCTATTATGACAAGCGTTTCTTTATTGATTGTTACCTTTTTACTCGCTGTGGTAGTCCCCAGTATGGTCGAGGTCTTTAGTGATTTTAATCGTCAATTGCCTTTAGCTACGCGAATTTTATTAGCGGTTAGTGATGGCGTTCGTGATTACGGCATTTATATTGCAGTATTTATTGCTGCATTGTCCTTTGGGTGGAAAATGTTATTAAAGAAAGATGCGTTTAAGTACTCGGTGCATCGATTTAACTTACGCTTACCCGTGATTGGTAAAAATTTACGGATCGTTAATACCGCACGCTTTTGTCGTACCCTGGGCATTTTATCCAGTGCCGGTGTGACGGTATTAGATGCGATGCGGATATCGGCGTCATTGGTGAGCAACATGCCGATGCGTGAAGCGATTGAAAGTGCGACTCAAAAAGTCCAAGAGGGTGTTGCTATCAGTCTTGCATTGAAACAGACCGGGTATTTCTTACCCATCACCATTCACTTTATTGCCAATGGTGAAAAAAGTGGGTTTTTATCGGAAATGTTGCAGCGTGCGGCAGAGCACCAAGAGCAACATGTTAAGCGTGTCATATCGGCGAGCCTGACACTGTTTGAGCCCATACTTATTTTATTAATGGGCTGTATCGTTTTATTTATTGTGCTCGCTATTTTATTACCGATGTTTGATATGACGCAATTAATCTAAGGAGTTGATGAATGAAAATATCAAAAGGTTTTACATTGATTGAAGTGATGGTGGTCGTCGTGATCTTGGGTGTGCTAGCGACATTTATTGTCCCCCAAATTATGTCACGACCCGATGAGGCAAAAGCAGTTAAAGCAAAACAAGATATTTTATCAATAGAAAGTGCGCTAGAACTTTATCGTCTTGATAACGGACTTTATCCAACGACGGATCAAGGTTTAGATGCTTTAGTCAGACCCCCATCGTCTGAACCGGCCGCATCAAACTGGAAGCGCGGTGGTTATCTAAAACGCTTGAGAAAAGATCCCTGGAATCGCCACTATCAATATTTGTCACCGGGCATTCAGAGTGAAATTGATATTTTCAGTTATGGCGCTGATGGAAAACCAGGTGGCGACGGTGTTAACTCAGACATTGGTAATTGGAATGATCCATCAAACAGTTGATAAACAAAAAGCGTTTACATTGATTGAATTGTTAATCGTCTTATTTATTATGACGTTGATTATCGGGATGATTATTGTTCGACTTGATCCCACGAGAGGGACGCAGCACCAATTGACGGCAACGGCGAACCAGTTTTCTCGGCTGATGCATTTTGCGAAAGAGCAGTCAATTATAACAGGAAAAAGTATTGGCGTGATGATATTGCGACAGGAAATCCAGTTTATGCAATTGAAAACTATTGACGGGGAGGGGATTTGGGAAACGATGCATCAGGTCAAAATTTTAAGACCAAGAAAATTACCTTTTGATATTCATTTGAATTTGAGAGAGCCCATTAAATCTCCGCCGCAAATTTTATTATATGCCAGCGGTGAAATTACTCCCTTTACTTTGGAGGTGCGAGCGGTTGGAGTTTCAAACTATTATACGGTTGTCGGAAATGAGAATGGTGATATGACAGTTGAGGAAATTAAGCCGTGAAACGTTCATTTGGCTTTACATTAATCGAAGTATTAGTCGCTTTGGTTGTTTTAGCCATCGCGATGACGACACTGATCGTTTCGACGATAGAAACAACGAGTAATAGCCGGTATTTACAACAAAAAACAGAAGCGCTCTGGGTGGCTGATAATGTCTTAAATCAATTACACAGCGGCATACTGGAATTTAAAGCAAAAAACATGTCGGGAAAAATGAATCAAGCAAAAAATATGTATCAATGGACTACGGTGGTCTCAAACATTGGCAAGCCCGATCTGTATCGCGTTGAAGTGCGAGTGGGGACTCAACATCAGCCGAGCATGGTCAGTTTATTTACCTATATGAGTTTGCGCGAATGAAGCATTTACGGGGCTATACTTTAATTGAAATACTGATTGCGATTTTTATTTTTGCGATTGTGTCGGGGATCGTTTCTCTCAGTATTTCGACGACACAACGCGCGTTTACACATAATCAAAAAGCGCTCTCTGAACTGGCTAAATTGCAAAACGCGTTATTGATTATTGAGCGAGATATCACGCAAGTTTTTAATCGAAATATAGTGGACGAAAATCTTAAAAGTCAAGGTCGATTGACGACAGGGAGATCACAAGAACTTATGTTTATTCGTACGGGTTATGTTAACCCTAAAGAATTTTACGATCGTTCGCAGTTGCAACGGATCCGTTATCGACTAAAGGATGGGGAGTTATTTCGAGATGCTTGGACGTTTGATAATTTAACCGATAAGCCGAATGCCAGTCGCGTGATTGCTCAACATATCAATAAGCTGAGGTGGACATTTTACGATAAAAAATTACAAACCTATACGCTTTGGCCACCGGTATCACAATTAACAGAAGAATTGCCCGGTGTCATTGTGCTTACTATTGAATTTGAAAATTATGGAACCGTTGAACGAACTTTTTTGGTGCCTGTTTATGAACAAGAATATAAAGAAAAATCACAATAGAGAATCGGGATCGGCATTGGTCACGGCCATGTTGGTTGTGGTGTTAGTCGCAGTACTTTTGGCGATTACGATCTATTATCAGCAGGTTTCAATTGCGCGTGCGCAACAAATTCAGCACGCAACTCAGGCGTATCAGTACGCTGTGGGATTAGAAACGCTTATTTCTGAACCGATGAGGGCCTATGTTAAGGCTAAACCGGATGAGCTGTCTCAATTTAGATGGCCGTTACGTTTGGATCCAATTCCGGTCGCCGGTGGTAATATCACTGCTTGGGTGACATCCATGCAAAATCGCCTAAATCTTGCTGAACTCAATACTGAGGAAATTCAGCTAGCTTTGAAAAATATCATTGTTTCATCAGAAACAAAGATCAGTGAAGAGAGTGCTCTCAATATCATCCGTGCTATTCGTGAAAAACTTGAACATGATGGCGTTATCAGTGAAAAGAAAAATGAGCCTTCTAATGATGAGCAAAGTACGACTGAAAATAATGATTCGGATTTAAAACAAGTGAAAAAACAAACAACAGAACTTTATTCTCCCTCTGAGCTGCGAGTGGTACCGGGTATGGACGCACAATTAGCACGGGATCTTTTTCCAATGTTGGTCATTTTACCGAACGTTACAGGGATCGATTTTCGACATATCTCTCCGTTACTTTTAACGCACCTTGCCCCGGATCTGTCATTAGCTCAGGCCCAGTCGATTATGCTTCAGGTTAAAAATGACCCCAAGATAACAACGGTGAGTGATTTTTCGGCTCGTGTAGAACAAGCGAATAGTGAATTATCGCCTGGTTTATTTATTGAAAAATCAGACTATTTTATGCTGCACAGTGTGATCACCTTAGCTCAACAGGAGTTTCATTATTACTCTCTTATCAAGATTAGCGGGAATGAGCGTGCTATGAGCCTCAAAATTTTGGCTCGTTCGCGTACGCCATTTTAGGCTTGACCGATTTAGTTTTTCACGTAGACTTCCGGCATCAATGGAACGAATTGGACACAGATGGACAGTTACTTTATTCAATTGAAGGATGGATCCGAACACATCACGGTTGTTTTGCGCAATCAATCGGGGGAACTTATTCCTCAAAGTGATATTCAACAGCTCTCCGAACTCCCGCGCACGGGAGATTGTCATTTTATTTTGCTGATCCCTAGTTATTTAGTGTCTCAACATCGTGTCACACTGCCTGCGGGCTTGCGT